>JANNEE010000378.1:0-3222 GCA_031388325.1 Deinococcales bacterium | reverse complement strand
AAGGACTTCGTGCCTTTGAAGCCCGTCAGATTGCTTTGGACGCTGGTCTCGAGGGCAACCTCAATAAAATCGCTGCCATGATGGTTGGACTTTGGAATGCCTGTGCTGGCTCGGATGCAACCTTGGCTGAAATTAACCCTTTGGTGATTACCACCACAGGCGAAGTGATTGCTGCCGACGCAAAAATAGACATTGATGACAACGCCATGTATCGCCATACAGACCTCGAGGCATTTCGTGAAACCGAAGCCGAACACCCGCTTGAGGTCGAAGCCAAAGCCTTTGGTTTTAGTTACGTCAAGCTCGATGGTCATATTGGTGTAATTGGTAACGGCGCGGGTTTGGTCATGACCAGCTTGGATGTCGTCTCGAGGGTCGGCGGTAAAGCTGCAAACTTCTTAGATATTGGTGGCGGTGCAAAAGCCGAAATTGTTTATAACGCTGTCAAACTGGTTTGTAAAGACCCAGATGTGAAAGGCATTTTGATTAACATTTTTGGTGGGATTACCAGAGCCGACGAAGTAGCCAAAGGGGTAATTCGGGCGCTCGAGGAAGGGATTTTGAACAAACCGCTTGCCATGCGTGTGGCTGGAACTGCCGTAGCCGAAGCCAATGAACTCTTAAAAGACAAGCCCATCAACATTTACCCAACCATGATGGAAGCTGCCACCGCCGTCGTCAAGGAGGCAGCACAATGAGCATCCTAATTAACAAAAATACCAAAGTCCTCGTTCAAGGTATCACTGGACGCGAAGGTGCGTACCACGCCGAGAAAATGCTCGAGTATGGCACACAAATCGTGGCTGGAAGCACCCCCGGTAAAGGTGGTCAAAGCCTGAACTTACTTGGTAAAACCATCCCAGTGTATAACAGTGTTCGAGAAGCCAAAGCTGCCCACCCAGACCTAGATGCCAGTATTATTTTCGTTCCACCGCCCGCCGCCGCCGATGCGACCCTTGAGGCTGCCCACGCTGGGATTCCACTAATTGTTAATATCGCCGAAGGAATGCCAGTCTTTGACATGATGAAAGTGGTTAAAGAACTTAAAAGTTTGCCAAATGTTCGCTTAATCGGCGGAAACTGCCCCGGACTCATCACCCCCGGCGAATGCAAACTCGGTATTATGCCCGCCAGTACCTTCAAAGCTGGACGGGTCGGGATGATCTCGAGAAGCGGTACACTGACTTATGAAGCCAGTGCGATGCTTGCCGCCGCCGATATTGGATGTAGCACCGTGGTTGGCATTGGTGGCGATCCAATGATTGGCACAACTTTTATTGATTTACTGCCGATGTTTAACGAAGACCCTAACACCGATGCTGTGGTGATGATTGGTGAAATTGGTGGGGCAGACGAAGAACAAGCTGCCGAGTGGATTGCAAAAAATATGAAAAAACCAGTGATTGCTTTTATTAGTGGGCGCACCGCCCCAAAAGGTAAACGCATGGGTCACGCTGGAGCTTTAATTATGGGCAATGTCGGTACAGCCGAATCCAAGCTCGAGGCAATGGCAAAAGCCAATGTACCTGTGGCTGACACAATGGAAGATATTATTATACTGACCAAAAAAGCCCTTGGGTTATAAGGTTGGCTCGAGAAGAGGCGCGGTTTTATACTGCGCTTTCTTCCTTTTTGATTTGCTTGAGCAGTGGCTCAAAGCCTTTGAGGATTTCATAGTCTGGTTGTTGATTGAGTTCCTGAGCTAACCTCTGATAGTTGCGAATGTAACCTTTTACATTTGGCGCAAAAGCAGTTGGCAATGCTTTATAGAATGGCAAAATAATTTCTAAACTTTCGCAATAAGCCCGTTGAGCTTTCTCAAGTTCTCCAAGACTACTGTACTGATTCCCTAGATTGCTTAGCGACATTGCAAGGTCAGGTAAGTAAGCTTTTGGTAATGTACTTACTAATCTTCGATAAATTTCAACCGCTTCTGAAATATTTTCTAATGCCTTTTGAGAGTCTCCAAGACTACTGTAATTATTCCCCAAATTGCCCAGTGATTTTGCAAGATTAGCTAAGTACATACTTGGTTCAGAATTTGCAAGTGTGCGTCTGAGTTCAACTGCTTCCAAGCTGCTTTCAAGTGCTTCTTTGGTATCACCAATCTCTCGATACCAGATTCCCAAATTGTTAAGTACCATAGCAAGATTAGGTAGATAAGTATTCGGGTTTTTTGTTGTGAGGTTTCGATAGATTTCCAGAGCTTCCCGACTAAATTTTATGGCTTCAGTGGTCTCTCTGAGTTCCGCGTGGGCGACCGCTAAATTAGTAAGTGACAGGGCGTAGTCCGCCAAGTAAATACTATCTGGTTTTACTGAAGAAATTTTATGGTAAATTTCTGAAGCCTCTTGACTGGCTTTTACTGCATCTACGACATAACCAAGATTCATTTGGCAGATTCCCAAATTAGTCAGCGCCATAGCAAGCTCTTGAAGATAAAAATTTGGCAAATCAGTCGCAAGTTTTCGATAAATTGAAATGGCTTCTAAGGTCGCTTCTAACGCTTTTTCAAGAAGTCCGAGTCTGCCATACCAGATTCCCAAATTATTCAAAGCCAATGCGAGAAACGATGGATAATGAAGCTGTGGTTGTCCCATTGCAAGTTCACGAAATATTTCTATCGCTTCTCTAGTTGTAGCTACTGCTTTTTGGGTTTCACCCAAGTAAAAATATCGGCTGCCCAAGTTTATTAAAGAATTAGCAAGATTCGGCAAATAGGCATCCTGAGTTTCTACAACTAATTTCCGACGTATTTCTACAGCTTCCAAGCTAGCTTGCGCTGCTTCCTCGAGCTTATTAAAATAATTTAATACTAGACTGTACAAGTGTAATGCCTCAGCCAGCACTTCTTGGTTATTTTCAATTCGAGCTGACTCGATGGCTTGTTGTACAAGTAGCAAGGCTTCCTCATTTTGCCCAACCTCGTTTAATATATGTGCCAGACGTAGTTCAAGTCGTTTAACATAACTTTTGTCTGAATTGGTACTGTTTTTTTCTTGTTCAAGCAATTGTTTTAGGTCTTGAACTTTACCAGTTTTAGCTTGTACATCGCGTAACCACAGTCCAGAGTCACCAAGCGGTAAATCCAAGGTGTGTTCACCCCTAAAATCAAGCAGCGCTCGTTTGAGTGCAAAGGTATCAGGCGCTTTTAGGCTTATTTGGGTCAACACGGCTTCGGTTACACAAATAATCAAACCGTGTAGCAAATCCACTATTTCT
>JANNEE010000352.1:0-4869 GCA_031388325.1 Deinococcales bacterium | reverse complement strand
GCAGTATTGGTGCAATTCCAGTTGCTAATCTGGGTAATTATTATGTGGATGTCACCAAGGCTTTAACCCGAGTCTTACTGCCATTATCGTTTGTGCTGGCGCTACTTTTAACGTGGCAGGGCGTTCCAAGTACCTTTGATGGGGCAAAAACCGCGACCCTTCTCGAGCCAAACGCGGGCATTACGAGCCAAACCATTCCAGTCGGACCTGTCGCGGCAATGGTGGCAATTAAACAACTTGGCACAAATGGCGGTGGCTGGTATGGACCCAACAGTGCTGTGCCGCTCGAGAATCCCACGCCGCTCAGTAATTTGTTGCAAATGCTCAGTATTTTGTTGATTCCAGTGGCAAGTATTTTTATGGTTGGGTTTTTTACCAAGCGCCCAAGTTTTGGTGTATCGGTCATGGGAATCATGGTACTTCTGAGCGCAACTTTAGCATTTTTAATTGTGCCAGCCGCTTTAGCCCCTAATCCAGCTTTTACGGGTTTGGCAGTGCAATCCCCAAATCTCGAGGGGGTCGAACAGCGTTTTGGCACAACCCTTTCGGCGCTCTGGGCAACGTGGACAACCCAAACCAGCAACGGCAGTGTCAATGCCATGCACGACAGCCTTAATCCATTGGCTGGGCTTGTGCCGCTTGTGGGAATGTGGCTGAACATGACCTTTGGCGGTGACGGCGTGGGCTTCCTGAACTTTTTTATCTACTTAACGATTGCGGTCTTTATTGCTGGCTTGATGGTCGGGCGTACTCCAGAACTCTTTGGGCGTAAAATCGAGGCTCGAGAAATGAAATTGGCTTCAATCGGTATTTTGATTGCCCCAGTTCTGATTCTGATTCCCAGTGCTTTAACGCTTGGTATTCCGAGTTTAACCGCCAATTCTAATCCCGGGTTTCATGGGTTAAGCCAAGTGGTCTATGAATTCTCGAGTGCCACCGCCAATAACGGTTCGGGTTTTGAGGGCTTGGGCGATAACACCGTTTGGTGGAACGTCATGACTTCGGTTTGTTTAATTCTGGCACGGTTTATTCCGATTATTGTGCCTTTGGCAATTGCTGGGTATCTTGGAGCTAAGAAAGCTGCGCCAGCCAGTGCTGGAACGTTGCGGGTGGACACACCGATTTTTGCGGTCACGACCCTGAGCGTGATTCTGATTGTTGGGGCGCTGTCGTACTTTCCCTTGGCGGTCATGGGTCCAATTAGCGAACATCTAACCATTGGGCAACCCTTACCGCAACCTGTTCCACTTGAAGGTGTGAAATAATGCAACAAACCGTTAAGAACCGCCGTGCTGCGGCAATTATTCCCGAAGGTAAACTTGGTGGCTTAATTCTTGAGAGCGCTAAAAAACTCAATCCGATTTATTTGGCTAAAAACCCTGTGATGTTTATTGTGCTGATTGGTACAGTCGTGACTCTTTTTCTGACGCTCGAGAAATTATTTTCAGGGCAAACCTTTGCCTACGAATTGGTCATCACGATTTTGCTGCTGCTGACTGTACTATTTGCTACTTTTGCCGAAAGTGTCGCCGAGGCTCGAGGCAAAGCCCAAGCTGCCAGTTTGCGTTCGGCTCGAGCCGACACGCCCGCTTACCGCTTATTGGGCAACGGACAAACCGAAATGGTCTCGAGTACCAGCTTAAAACAATTTGATTTGGTACTGGTTTCTGTCGGGCAGTTAATTCCAGCCGATGGCGAGATTGTGACTGGTCTTGCCATGGTGGACGAGAGCGCCATCACGGGCGAATCTGCGCCCGTCTTGCGTGAGGCTGGCGGTGACTTCTCGAGTGTGACGGGTGGCACAAAAGTGATTTCCGACCAGATTACCGTTAAAATTACCAACTTGCCCGGCGAGAGTTTTTTAGACCGCATGATTGCCCTTGTCGAAGGCGCAAACCGTCAAAAAACCCCAAACGAAATTGCGCTGGGTATTTTGCTGGCTGGTTTCACCCTGATTTTTGTGTTGGTGGTCGTGACACTCTTACCAATGGCAGCTTTTATTGGCGTGCGACTCGAGGTTACAACGCTGGTGGCACTGCTGGTTTGTTTAATTCCGACCACGATTGGCGGTTTACTCCCTGCGATTGGTATTGCTGGCATGGATAGGGCGCTGCGAGCCAATATCATCGCTAAGTCTGGTCGGGCTGTCGAAGTGGCTGGCGACATTGACACCTTACTTTTAGATAAAACTGGCACAATTACGCTTGGCAACCGCCAAGCCACAGCTTTTTTACCAGTGCCTGGTGTAAGCGAAGAACGCCTTGCCAAAGCTGCTCACATCTCGAGTCTTGCCGACAACACCCCAGAAGGTAAAAGCATTGTCGAACTGGCTATTCTGCGTGGCTCGAGGGTGGATTCGGCTTTGCGTGATACTGCCGAATTTATTGAATTTACGGCGCAAACCCGCATGAGTGGGGTCAACATCCCAGATGGTAAACAAATTCGTAAAGGCGCACCAGACCGCATGATGCGCCTCGTCAAAGATAGTTTTCATACTGTTCCCAAAGAACTGCAAGATGATGTCGAAAAAGTGGCTCGAGGTGGTGGTACACCCTTAATTGTCACCGAGGACGGCGAAGCGCTGGGCGTGGTGGCACTTTCGGATATTGTTAAAAAAGGCATCAAAGAACGCTTTGCTCAACTTCGTGCAATGGGTTTACGAACCGTGATGATTACCGGCGATAATCCACTGACCGCCAAAGCAATTGCCGAAGAAGCTGGCGTAGACGACTTTCTAGCCGAAGCCACACCCGAAGACAAAATGCGTCTGATTAAAGCCGAGCAGCAAAAAGGCAAATTGGTCGCCATGATGGGCGACGGCACAAACGACGCGCCCGCCCTTGCCCAAGCCGACGTTGGGCTTGCCATGAACAGTGGCACACAAGCTGCTAAAGAAGCCGGCAACATGGTGGACTTGGATTCTGACCCGACCAAACTGCTCGAGGTTGTGGAAATCGGTAAGCAGCTTTTAATCACAAGAGGCGCATTAACCACTTTTAGCATTGCCAACGATGTCGCCAAGTATTTTGCGATTATTCCCGCGATGTTTGCTGGCACAATTCCAGCCATGAAAGCCCTTGATATTATGCAACTATCAAACCCAGAAAGTGCAATTCTCAGCGCTGTGATATTCAATGCCGCCGTGATTCCACTGCTGATTCCAGTTGCCCTGCGTGGTGTAACGTATCGCCCCATGAGCGCCGATGCGATTCTGACCCGCAACCTACTGATTTATGGTTTGGGCGGCGTGATTGTGCCATTCATTGGCATCAAAGCCATAGATTTATTGGTTGGACTGGTTTTTTAAGGAGATGTATGCAGAATATCAAAACGCTAGAACCAGAACTCGACTCGAGGGGTGGTAACATCATGACTTGGCTTGGCTTTGCTTTTGTGATGATGATTCTTTTTGGTTTGGTTTACCCTGTCCTAACCACGCTTCTTGGACAAGCGCTTTTTCCGTTTCAAGCCCGTGGTTCACTGCTCGAGAAAAACGGTACAGTGGTTGGCTCGAGCTTGATTGGGCAAACTTTTAGTGGCGCAAAATACTTTATTGGACGACCATCAAACGCTGGTAAGGGGTACGACCCGACCAGTGCCAGTGGCAGTAATTTGGCAGTCAGCAATCCAGCTTTACGCCAACGCGCCGCAGCCACAGCCCAAGAAATCGCGGCTCGAGAAGGCATTCAACTCGAGCAGATTCCGGCTGATTTAATCACCGCCAGTGGTTCAGGTTTAGACCCGCACATCAGTACAGCAGCCGCCGAAATTCAAATTACTCGAGTTGCCAAGGCGCGTGGTATAAGCCAAAACTTGGTGCGTCAGGCAGTCCAAAAACAAACCGAACAGCCCTTGTGGGGGGTGTTCGGTTTGGCTCGAGTTAATGTGCTTAAACTCAATTTAGAACTTGATAGACTATTGCCTACCAAGTCTGGGACGTAATTTTACGTGCGTCCTATCTTTAGAATTTGACAGGCAGTGCTTTTAATCCCCGTGGTACAAAGCTTCTTGCCCAACGCAGTTCTTCGGGTTTGACTGCCAATGTTAAGTTCGGTAAACGCTCAAATAGTACGCTAAATGCCACACTCGCCTCGAGCCGAGCAAGGGGCGCTCCAACACAGTAGTGCATTCCCATCCCAAAACCAAGATGTTTGTTATTCTCACGGTCTAGGATTAGGTTCTGCGGGCTAGTAAAGCGCTGTTCGTCGTGGTTAGCAGACCCCAGTCCAGCATAAATTATGTCGCCTTGGCGGATGCTCGTGCCAGCAAGCTCAAAGTTCTGGGCGGCATAACGCGGGGTGGCAACCATAATCGGGGCAGTAAAACGCATCAGTTCTTCAATCGCGGGTTTCATCAAGGCGGGTTCGGTTTTTAGGCGCTCGAGTTGCTCGGGGTTGGTCAGTAATGCCAATGCGCCATTGCCGATTAAATTAGCCGTGGTTTCTTGTCCTGCCGAAAGTAGCAATCCTGCCATGCCAAGCAGTTCATCTTGGCTTAAGCTCGAGCCGTTTTCTTCGGCTTTTAAGAGGGCGCTGGTGAGGTTATCTCGAGGATTCTGGCGGTGTTCTTGGAATAAGCGTTTTAAGTATTGTGCCAATTGGTAAATACTTGGTAGGGCGGCAATTCCATCCATTGGGGCGCTGATGCTGACCATTTTTAACGACCAATGATGAAAATTAAGGCGGTCTTTTTCTTGGACACCAAGCATTTGGCTGATAACTGTCATTGGGATTTGGGCGGCGAAATCTTTGATTAAATCCATTTCGTCTTTTTTGACAGCTTGGTCAATTAACTGATGCGAAAGTTTGGTCACATGGTCGTGCATTTGGGCAATCAGGCGCGGCATAAAGGCTTGATGCACCAAGCCAC
>JANNEE010000284.1:0-6979 GCA_031388325.1 Deinococcales bacterium | reverse complement strand
CCCAAGCCCACCGACCAAACCGGCTGTTAAATCAGAGAT
The DNA here is from genome assembly GCA_031388325.1 of Deinococcales bacterium. Classification (GTDB taxonomy): domain Bacteria; phylum Deinococcota; class Deinococci; order Deinococcales; family JAAFIG01; genus JAAFIG01. The sequence continues at coordinate 6,940 of JANNEE010000284.1, read as the reverse complement.
AATATCGCCAAAAAGGTTGGTCGTGACAATCACATCAAATTGCTCGGGTCTCGAGACCAACTGCATGGCGCAGTTATCTATAATAATATCTTTAACAACGGTATCAAAAGCCAGCGCTGCTTGGGTCGCCGTATTTAAGAATAAGCCTTGGGTGACTGGCAGCACATTGGCTTTATGGGCAATATGCAGTAATTTACGCGCTCGGCTCGAGGACAGTTTTGCGGCATACGCCCCAATTCGCTGCGAAGCCCGTCTGGTAATGACCGCCTCGGCAATGGCGAGTTCGCCATCCATATACGAGCGTTCTTGTTCGACATACAACCCTTCGGTATTTTCACGCACCACAATTAAATCCACCCCTGCTCTCGAGCCGGGGACAGCATGGTGTTTGGCTGGGCGGACATTGGCATATAAATCCAAGGCACGACGCATATGACGAATCGCACCCTTAAACCCAGCCACTTTTTTAGACGGGCTGGTGGCTGCTCCAAACAAGGTGGCTGAGGCGCTTTTAACAATTTCTAAGGTTGCGTCTGGAATGCTGTTGCCTGTGCGTTCAAAAAGCTCCCAACCAGCCTCGGCGTGCAGCCAATTAAACTCGAGTTCACCTGTTACCTGCATCCCCTCGAGAACCAATTTTGCGGCTCTTATAACCTCATGCCCTATACCGTCACCTTCGATCAAACAAATCGTATGTTTAGCCATACGTGCAGTCTAGGCGTGAAAAGCAAAACTATCAAGTTGTCCCTAATGGGGTGACAATAGCTAGGGCAACATTATCTATCTGCCAGATTCTCAACGTATTTCTTTAAGCCCTCGAGGGCGAGTTTTGTACCAGACTCTTGGGTTTGGGCGGCTCGTTTTTGCAGCCACTTGAAGCGTGGTACATAGGTGCGGGTTAGGGTTACTTCTGTTCCGCCCTTGGTTGGCGCAAATGCCCATGATTCGGCAATACCCGCCAGTAAAATACTTCCGCCTTTGGTGGCTTGTAAGACAAAACCATTTGGAGCGCGGAGGAATTCGTAGCGGAATTGAAAACCACCGAGTAAAATACTGTTATAGGTCAGTTCTAAATAGACACCTTCGGCGGCTTTACTTGGGACTGGAATTTTTTTCTTTGGGTCTGGCGATAAAAACTGCGAACGGGTCACGGTTTTATCCCATTTTAAGCGGTCATTTTGCGGTAGGGCAGCATAATAGACTTTTTCTGGACGCGCCCGAATGACAATTTTTTCGGTCAGGGTAACAGGCTGATACCGTTCACGGGCTTTCTCGAGTTTTGCCCGTTTCTTTGGGTCTTGCTCGAGAATGGTTTGCTGTTGTGCTACAGCCCCGGGGCGCATCTCCTTGGGGAGTTTAGCGCGGCGTTGCTGCATTTGTTGGAAAGGGGGACGGTTACGAGACATACCTGCACAGTCTAAACCGAGAAACAAAGAAACAACAGTGGGCAAAGAACATAAATAACCGACCTGTGTCTGCAAGTCAACCTCAAATTAAGTCATGCGCTGAAATTCAAAACTCGAGACCGAAAACTCCAGTGCTAAAGCAGCTTCTGAAACTTGATAGCCAGTCAAAAACTCAATTGTTCGTCCACTTGCCACACCCGAAGTCAATGTCACCTCGAGTTGCTTCCCCTGCAAGGAAAAGTAACCTCGCAAACTTGGCTGTCCCCTGACCTTGACGCTAATTTTACCCGACTGTAACTCGATTTGCTGCCAAACTTGAAAAGGCGAAACGGCTTGCCATTTTCCCTCAAGTTGACGCATCACCAAGGGTTCGGGTTCAATTGGCATACTGGATTTTTGAGAACGAGCGTAGGACATCATCGGTAAACCTCCGAAAAACAGTATGGCATCTGAGCGTCACATGACCGTCACACGACCATAAAAACCTGAATGTGAACGATTGTAGGCAGCCATCTGTCACAAAACCCTGACACGAGTCAGACTCTTTTTGTACAATAACCAGATGCTAAATAACCAGATTTATTTGATTACAGGCGCAAGTGGCGCAGTGGCACAAAGCATAATTGCTAAATTTGAGGCGCTAGGCGCGACTCTTTACCTGCTTGATCGTCCCAGTCAAACAAACAGAGAGCAAGCCATTGGTACGTCAATCACAGCCGATCTGAGTACGCTCGAGGGCGCAAAACAAGCCATGAGAACGATCATTCAAGCACACGGACGTTTAGATGGTGTGATTCACACGGTTGGCGGCTTTGCGATAGAAAGCATACTCGAGTACAAACCCAGCACCTATGACCAAATGCTCGACAGCAACTTACGCAGTACCGTCAACATCGCCGCCGCCACTGCCGCCGTTCTCGAGCAGAGCAGAGGTTTTTTTGGTGCAATCGCGGCTGGACAAGTGATTCATGGCGGCGGTGCAAACTTAGCCTTGTACACCGCCGCCAAAGGTGCAATGGCGCTTTTTATAAATAGCCTAGCCGCCGAAATAAAAGCTGTGCGTTATGGCGTGGTCTACCCAATGGGGGCGATAGACACACCAGCCAACCGTAAAAATATGCCCAATGCGGACACGAGTACATGGATAGACCCTAGCGAAATTGCCGAAGCCTTTGCGTATATGGCGACCCGCTCAGGGCGTGGGCGAGTACAGGAAGTTCAGATTCATCCGAATTAAATATCTACATCTTGGACTTGGCTTGGCTCGAGGGTAAAAACCCTGTCCAGCGCAACAGACCCAAACTTTAGTAAATACTCGAGGAAACTGTTATGGCGTTCTTGGGGCGTACCACTTGGCAGCAAGTGCTTCTCGAGACGAAGTAACTGATTTTGCAAATCGGTATCAGCACGAAGCAGTGCAGCTTGAAGTTTCTTGGGCAGTTTGTTCTCGAGTTGATAACGCATCGCGGCTTGCATCCGCCAAACACTCTTGGAAAAACCAGTCTCGAGTTGGGTTAAATCGTTGCTCAGGCTTTCAATCTGAGCCATGTTCTGCTCCAAAGTGCTTAAAATTCTTGTTTTGGCTCGGTGTGTTTCAAATAATTGGTTGCGAAGTGGCTCTCCCCTATTTTGCTGGAATTCTCGAGCGGTTAAATTGTGCTTCTCGAGAATCCGTTTAATGGGTGGTTCAATAATTGTCATGCTTAAACGAGGTGACATTAAGGGTTGTGGCACATCATGCAGCTTGTAAACATCGAGTAACTGCAAATGATAGGCAAGTTCGCCAGGTCCTAGCACATTGACCACACTTGGAAAAACCGCATCGGCAAGAATCGAACGTAGCCCAGCCGCAGGGGTTAAACGCCAAGGCTCGGTTTTAAGAATACTCAGCAGTTCGGCTTTGCTATAAGCATGGTCAGCCATAAATTCTTGACCATCAAATTTTAAGAGTCGGCGTTGCCCGTCTTCGCCCGTTAAGAAAAGATTGGTAGCTTGTTCACCACGCCGTAATTGCGGGTGAAGCCCAAGCGCCTCGAGTTGTAACGCTGCCCGTTCAATACCTGCACTTGAAGCCAGTGGCGACTCGAGTTCGTGTTCGATGCCAGCCTTAAATAACGCCGCAATACTTGGATACAACGGGTCAACGATTAAAAGACCATACTGCCCGAGTAAGTGCATTAGGATTCTCGAGAACCATTCACTATATGTTTTTGAAGCGCCAAAGGTTGTTTTGAGCATTTCACAAATTGGAGTCTTGAATACTTCGGGAGCATCAAAATTCTGTAGGTGCTGCAAAATGGTTTCTAAGTAATGCAGCTCGAGTGGAATTGCACCTATCGGAATTCCTTTGGGTAACTCGAGACTAATCTGATGCTCAACTTCGGATAAATCTAGGAAAAACGCATGACGCACTTCTTCGGCATCATGGTCTTGGCTTGCCACCCAAAAAACGGGCAGCACAGGGCGTTCTGGTGTGCTGTAACGCCGTGCCAGTAAAATTGCATCCACTGCTTTAGAAATCGTGTACGAAGCCCCAAGCAGCAAACCCGCTTGTTGCCCAGTCATGATTGTTAGGGACTGCGGGTGCGCCAGTAACTTGGCATTCTCGAGAACCGCTTTGGGCGCACCAAGACTCAGACTGTACTCGAGAACCGCTTCTGACAAAGCATCACGATTGACAACCCGAGGAGTTTCTAATGCCGCCAAGAAATCCGTATGAGCTAAACGATGTAAAGAAGGAAGTTGGCGAGAACAAAAGGCTTCGAGGGCGGTCACGAGGCGTATTCTAGGCTGGAATCAAGGGCAAATGAGGTTGTCAAGGCTACCCAAAAGCAGGGGAAAGGTCAAAGGTTAATTTTACTGAAACCGTATTGACGAAAATTGACACCACTTTTCATTATTTGACCATAAAAGCCGTGAAGTACATGATCGCCACACCTGTAAAAACCCCTGATAAGTTCGTCCAATTGACCAAAGGCAAACCAAGTTTTGCCGTGTCTTTTGCCACCAAACGCCCAACTTCCCAAATAACTTGGACAATTGCACCAATACCAATGGCTAAGAAAATCGTGGCAAGCATTGGATTAAAGGCAAAGCCACCAACCCAAACACCAATCACGGCTGGAAACCCCGCTAGTAAAGCAAGTTGAATCCAGTGTTTCCAACCCGGATTTTTACGCACCACTGGCGCAGCTATCCCCACGCCTTCGGTGATGTTATGCAGCGTAAAACCTATCACTAAAAATGTTCCCAAAGCAGCTTCGCCAAGCGCAAATGCCGCACCAATGGCTAACCCTTCGCCAAGGTTATGTAAACCAATACCCAAAGCAATTCGGTACGATAAACCCAGTGTGTCTGGTTCGTCGTTATTTAACACGGCTTTTTTTGGTTTGTTGGTCAGTGCCAGTAAAATCCCCAAAGAAAGTGCGGCAATCAGCAAAACCAGAGGTGTGCCTTGCCAAAAGGCTGGTAACTCAGCCGCAAACTCGAGGGCATCTAAATACGTGCCGACAGCTAAATACGCCAATAAGCCAATGGTTAGACTTAAAATAAAATTCATGGCGTTACGGCTTAAATTTCGCATCCAAGGATACCAGAGCATTCCAAGTCCAACCGGAATGACCCCAACATAAAACCCAATTAAGGCAAAGCGTAAAAATAAGCTCCAATCAAACACAGGGCTTTGCACTGCCACAGGTATCTCTGCCGCAAAAACAGTCCCTAGGCTCGAGATTAGCTGTATGGCATGGGCTTCTTCGGATACCCACGGGTACGCCAGAGTATAGGTAGCACGTCCTAAACGGGGAATGGTGGTGCTTGGGGTAACACTAAATTGCCAAAAAGCATCGTCTACCAGAACTTGTGGAATCGTAATTTCGGCAGGTCCATCGTTAATCACTTGTATTTTGATTAGGTCAGGGGCAGGTAAAGTGACCCGTTCGATTTTTAGGCTTTCGACAGGTGGTCCCGCCAATTCGCGCATCCCGCCGCCGGTTACAACAATGTACGCCAAGACCACACCAAGCAGTAAAAGTGGCACTAAGGCTAGAACCCATGTAAAACTCTTAGGAGCAGCAGGCGCGGTCATTCGTCCACCCGATTCTTGCTTGGGTTGTACTCGACGGTGCTGCCCTTGAGTCCAGCTTTATCCCAAGCCGTATCCATACCAACGCTTTTAACGGCTGCCGCATAATCTTCTGGTTTGACGACATTAAAATGCCCCATCCAACCCAGTTCGGTAAATTCTGAGACGTGCGGATGAAACATGTACTGCCCAGCAAACTTATACTTTAACTCGAGAATACCGCGCTGCCCCTGCATTTGACTGATCGTATCCACGCGCCTGAGTGTTGGTTTTAGGGTTGTGCCGTGGTCGTAATAATCAAACATATTGGCGTGTAGATGAAAGCTGTTGACCAAATCAAACTCGAGAACGTTGATTAAAAAAATCCGCACCAATTCGCCCAGTTGTATTGGAATCGGGCGGTTGGCAAATTCAAAACCAACTGTATTGACCGCATAAACCTCGTTGCCACCATCAAAATTGGTATCAAAGGCATTCATGATCATCATCAATTCTCGAGCCGGGGGTCTGCCACCAATCGGGTCTACAATAAACGCACCGTACATCCCTTTGTGAATGTGGCGTTTCAGTGGTACAGCGTGACAATGGTACAAATGGCAACCATAAGGCTCGGCGGTAAATTCATAAGTAAATTGTTCACCGGGTTTGACCATTGGTTGATTGAGCGGTGTACCATCCATTTCGGCTGGATGAATCCCATGAAAATGAATCGTGTGTGGGTGTGAGCCTTCGTTCTTAAAGACAATTCGTAGCCTGTCGCCTTCGGTACAACGAATGCTTGGACCTGGAACACGCCCGTTGTATGTCCAAGCTGGAAACTTAATACCGGGGGCAATTTCAATTTCTTTATCTACCGCCACAAATTCGTATTCTCGTAAGGTCTGACCGTTCTTTTTGGAGACTTGTCCATAATCCCAATCCACCAGCATTCGCATTGGGTCAAAACCGTTGGTAGCAGGATTGACACTGCCCATTGCCATGTTTGCACCATGATTAGCAGCCGTCATTGGACTGTGATTCATTGGCATGGACTGAGCCTTTGTTGGGGCTTGAGTTAAAAGTGTTGCCGCACTTGTGGCTGCCACTAAACCACCTGCGCCTTGTAAGACTGCGCGTCTGGAAAGTAATTTCTTAAGCATGAGTCCTCATTTCTATAGGTGGTAAGGCTGAGTTAAACTCAACACTTGGAGCTTTGAAAAGTTTGTATACAACAAATCTTTTTTTAGGCGCACCTAAAATATAATAAAACCTACACCTTGCACCTGCAAATTGTCAAATGCTAAACAAAGAACCTGATACCAGCCCAATTTAGGCAAACCTAGAGTATTTGCAACTCGAGAAATTAGAGCAGTGCCAGCAACTCAGCTTCGCGTTCTCGAGTAATGCCACTACGCCAAGTGTGGTTTTCCCGAGTCTTTGCCCACTCGAGAACTTCTTCTATTGTCTCCTC
>JANNEE010000282.1:0-4749 GCA_031388325.1 Deinococcales bacterium | reverse complement strand
TTGAGGTTCATAAAGGCTTTGCTGTCGATGTTTGGACCAGCCACGCCGTAAACCTTAATGCCGACCAAAAGTTTAGCAAAAACCTCAGCCGTACCGTTGATTTGGGTCTTGTAGCTAAAAGTTGGAGTCAGACCAAAAGTTGGTGGCGTATTGGTGGCTGTCCACGGATTCTGAGCGCCACGAACATACTTAATTCCATATTTCATATTGCTCAGGCTGGCTTCAATACTGGCTTTAGCGCTGACCGTACCATCGACTGTCATGCGGTAGCCAATGACTGGCTCGAGGGTCACAACAATCACGACTGGAATTGCACCAATCAAAAAAGTGCGGTTATAGGAAATTGGTTTTTTAAGAATTGGGATAATCGTTTCGGGCTTACCCGCACCGACTGTTGCCGCAAAATCGCCATTTAACTTGACCTTAAATGTTCCACCCATACCAACTTCAAAGCGTTCAACCGAGCCATTGGAGAATTTTAGGTTAAAGGTCGGTTGCAAATTATTTTCGACATTGCCTGAGACTTTGAGCGTGGCTGCTCCAAATACAAAAGTTCTTTCGGTAAAACTTAAAATCAGCGATTGGGGTCGAGCCACATTGGGTTGCAAACTGACCCCTGCCTCGAGGTTGGCTGGCAAAATTTCTGCTCCAGCAAAGTCAAGGCTGCCAAAATCCATATTAACTGTACCTTTGGTGATGGCGGTCTCGAGGCTTGAGGGCGTGGTTTCGATGTAGACCTTAGCGATGTCTTGGGGGCGTGCGCCAACTGCCCCCAGCGTGGTGATTTTACTGATTTTTCGGATGATGCCATCGTTGCAATTGCTGGCAACCGTGTCGCCGACCACTAAGCCACTTGGGTCAGTCAGTAAACGATTCGGTTCGACGGCATCGATGCTGCTTGGGTCTATTGCTTTAAAAGCTGGCGCAACCGCAATTAAGTCGGCTGGGTCTTGAACCACACTCGAGGCGGGTTGAACTGTGGCGGCGATACAAGCTGGGGGTGGTGTGACCAAATTACAAGCCAACATACCAACCATTAAAAAAGCGGTTAGGGCAGCGTAACCTTTCATGGTGTCACCTCAATGGCTGTCTCAGCCAAATCTACTTGGCTGGCGCGACTGCTTTCGATGGCGGTTCTAACGGCGGCATCCAGTTGTCCTTGGTCAAATTTACCGCGTGGCAGGGTTTTAATTGGCGCATTGGTATAAATTAGAATCACACGGTTATTGCCCGTTGGCGTACCGACCACATAAGCAGCTTGGGCGCTGCCTTGACGGTCATCGGCTCGAGGGAAAACGTGTTTACCCGTACTCAGTTGCAGATTGCTCTCGAGTGGCACGGTATTGCCCGTTGCCCCATAAGAAATTAGGGTCAGATAGCCAGATTGCGAGACCAAAAAGCCAAACCGAACTTGCTCTCCGACTTTATAACTGGCAGCTTCGCCTTTGTCTGGCAAAAAGTTGCTAATCACATTGACATTGGCGTAACTCGAGCGGTCTAAACGGGCTGGGGCGCAAGCCGCAAGTACAATCAATCCAAGTAAGAAAAAATAACGCATCTCAAAAGTCTACTGCGTTTTTACTTATTTACCGTGAGGAATTCTATATTTACTGTTTAGGACTTACTCATTTACTCATCTTTATACGGTTGCTCACGCATCTTTGTCACGTAAACCAAAAATAATCGCTTCTAGTGCCTCTGGTTTTAGAAGTGCAATTAAGCCCGGACGGGTTTTAATGATGCTTTCTTTCTCGAGGTCACGCAAAACCCTTGTAATCGTTTCGCGGCTGTTGCCTGTGCGGTTGGCAAGGTCTTGGTGGGTAAATTCTAGGGTCGGTAATCCATCCTTACCGCTCTTGAAGCCGCCGCGTAAATACAATCCTTGCAGTGCATAAGCAACGCAGGCTTGGGTACTGGCAAAAGAAAGCATTTCGACTTCGCGGTTCATATCACCTAAGCGCTTGGCTAGAATTCTGGTTAAGTTCCATAGCACATGCGGGTGTCTATCGAGAATGGCTTTCAGGTCTTCGCGGTAAATCACCAGTGTCGTCACTTGGTCTATGCAGTAGGCGGTAGCGCTCCGCAAGGTACTCGAGATGACCGCCATTTCGCCAAGCACCTCTGGGCTACTGAGGATGGTAAAGATGCGTTCACGTCCCTCTAAATTCGCCCTCGAGACTTTGACCCGTCCTTCGACAATCATATAGACCGCTTCGCCGGGGTCATCTTCTCTAAAAATCTCGGAGTCTGGAGCAAAGTTTCGGATGGTGGTGGCTTCAAGCGCCATTTTAATGGCTGCTTCTGGCGCTCCGCTAAACAACGAAGAACGCTCTAGCCCCGAACGGATGGTGTCCACAAAAGGATTTTAGCACGTGTGGTATGTTTTTTATCGTTATGGTGTTTTCACTCGAGGTCAGAGCCATTTTTCATCGTTTTCCAAGTGCAGGTGATGTCCTGCGCGGCGTTAGTTTTTCCCTAGAAGCTGGTTGTGTTCTGGCGGTTTTGGGTCCTTCAGGCAGTGGTAAAAGCACCTTACTGCATTTACTGGGGGGTTTAGAAACCCCGACCTCTGGCGAAGTGATTTGGGGAGGAAGTAGCCTTATGGGGGTATCTCAAGAAAAACTAGCCAAGCGCCGAGCCAAAGAAGTCGGCTTTGTATTTCAGCATCATTATCTGCTCGAGGATTTAAGCACCTTAGAAAACGTGATGTTGCCAAGCCTGATTGCAGGTGCGCCCAATCAAGCTCGAGCCAAAATGCTGCTCGAGCGCGTGGGGTTACAAAACCGTGCCAATGCTTATCCGCGCACCCTGTCGGGTGGCGAACGCCAACGTTGTGCTTTAGCAAGGGCGCTGGTCACAAAACCCAATTTTGTCTTGGCAGATGAACCAACGGGCAGCTTAGACCGCGCCAATGCCGAACGGGTTTTTGCGCTGCTGGTGGATTTAGCCCATCTCGAGCAGGCGGCAGTGGTGATTGTCACCCATGATGAAGCCCTTGCCGAGAAAGCAGATAGAATCATTCGGCTCGAGGATGGTCAGATTAAGAGCTAGGGACAAAGGTCTTTTCCTCCTTTTTCCTTATTCTGGGTTTATTTGCACTTTAGAGCAGTGGATGCTTTTTCAGCCTCTTTGTACTGTCCTGCGCCACCAGCAAATTGAATGGCTTTAGCATAGTTTTTACAAGCGTCTTCTTTTTCACCTAGGGCTTCGTTGGATTGTCCTAGCCAATACCAATACAGTTCGTTGTCTACATTCAAGAAGACCGAACGGCTAAATTGGGCTTTGGCATCTTTGGCTCTGCCGAGTTGCAAGTATGCCCTGCCTAAGAAATACGAGTTTTCATGGTAAATCGCACCTGTGTCGGCTTTGATGGATTGCTCGAGGGTCGGGCGTGCCAAATTGAGATTGGTTTGTAAAAACAAGACAATGCCGTATTGACCAATCACAAAGGCATTTTTGCAACGGGTTGCGCCACACAGATTATAGGCTTGGGTGGCTTGGTCGGCTGCTAATTCGAGGTCGCCCTTTTCGTTACGGGCGCGGTATGCACGAGCCAAATAAGCGCGGAATTCGGCATCTCTTGGCATGATATTGACGGCTCGCTTCAGAACTTCAATGGCTTTATCAAGTTTATTGGTCGAAACGTACAATGCCCCTAAATTAAAAAGAATCACGCCTGAAGTTGGCGATAAGGTGGCGGCTCGTTCATAACTTTCGATGGCTTTGGTGGCATCGCCTCGGTCTTTATAAATTGTTCCACGCATATTAGCAACGGCGGCTTTACTGGCATTGGTGGTGGTGATTCGCTCAGCATCATCAAGCACTTTTAAGGCTTCGTCAAGCAAAGAAGTTAAACGACTACGATCACTCGAGGAACGCCATTGGTAACGGTAAGCATCGGCTAAATTGACATAGCATTGCCAGTATTTTGCATCTACCGAAATACATTTTTTAAGGTGTTCTACGGCTGGCGAAAAGAGTTTAAGTTTAGTTTCGGTCACGCCTAACCATTGCAAAGCTTCGGTGTTATTGGGTTCTAAGGTGACACAACTGCTAAAAGCAAGATAGGCTTGGTCTGTTAAGCCTTGTCCAAGGTAAATTTTACCCAATGGCATGTATTGCACACAGGTGTTTTGGCGAGCAGGTGTGGTCGGTTGTTGGGTTTGTGCCAAGGCTGGCAGCAAAGCAGTGCCTAAGAGGGCGAAAAGCATAATTTGGAAACGTCGAAGCACAAGTTCTCCTTGGTTTGAATACCTCGAGCGGCAGCTTAAGGTATTCGTGGTGTTTTCTGCCCGTAGGCTTGGTATCGGGCAGAAGTTTACGAAGCCGACCTTGGCATCGGGTGAAGTGTGCGTGAGAAGCGTGGGTTATTAAGGACAGAGGAAGGATAAAAGAGAAAAATTAGCGCTTTGGAGTCCATACTTTGGCGGCTTGATTGCGCTCAAAGTGATAAAACTGGTTACTCGAGACAGACTGCCAGTCGCTCCAGATGCCATCAGGGTATTGGATTCGCACTTGGGCGGTTTTGTTTGTGCCTAAGCCAAAATGTGTCCAGCCAAGTTGCCCACTGGCATGACCGCCACCAATCGTGATTTCTCGGCGCAGGGTTGTTCCATTCTCGAGTTTAAGTTCGACCCAACTGCCTATCGCGTTGCGGTTGCCTCCGGGTTGCAAAAGTTTTATTTGTAGCCAATTATTTTTAATCGTGTTGCGCCAAATTTCTGCCAAGTCCCAACGGTTGACCACGAC
>JANNEE010000204.1:0-2753 GCA_031388325.1 Deinococcales bacterium | reverse complement strand
AGCACTTAGCCGCGATTACTGCCGCCGTGCGAAGCGGCGGAAGTGGCGACACAGCCGCCAATCTTAGCTTAAAAAATGCTTTATCGTTAGCCAGACGCGATGGCGTTCCAGCCGATAACATCAGCAATGCGATTAAAAAAGCCCTTGGTGGTGGCGAAGCCGCGAATCTCGATGAGGTTATTTACGAAGGCTATGCCGTGGCTGGTGTGGCGGTACTGGTGTACGGTTTAACCAATAATCGCAATCGAACGGCTGGCGAAGTGCGCCATGCTTTTACCAAACATGGCGGCAACATGAGCGGTGGTGTGGCATGGATGTTCGAGCGCAAAGGCTTGATTACCTTGGCTAACCACGACGACGACAGCCAGCTTTTAGCCATGGATTTAGGTGCAGATGACTTCGAGATTTATGATGAGGACGGCGAACCACGCATGGATGTCTACACCACCTTTGCAGACATGATTGGTGTGGCAGAAGGGTTTCGTACCGCCGGTCTCGAGCCAATCAGTGTAGAATTTATCAGTCTGGCAGAAAATATTGTGGATGTCAGTGCTGAGGATGCACCAAAAGTAGCGCGGATTCTCGAGGCACTAGAAGACTTAGAAGATGTTCAAAATGTCTATAGCAACGCGAATTTGGAGTGACCTCATGAGCCAGAATCAGCGCATTCTCGAGACATGGCAGAAGTTTTGATTTGCGCGAACCGCAAACAGAACCCAAATACGTGGCTCTGCTCGAGTGTACACAACAATTGACCGATGAACACAGCGTAGAAAGCCAACCAATAAAAACACTTTTTTGGTTGGCGTGCGAATACTTGCGGCGTTGGGAAGTGCTGCACGACCCGTGGGCAAACCAGCCAGTGGGATAAGCCAAAGCTCGAGAGAAGTTTGAAAGACAACAAAGGCGTGGACGGAATGCTCGAGTGGACTTTACGAGATACACCCTATGCAAGCGTGTACAGAGTCATTGATTGGTCTTCTGAACATCTCACTTTTTGCTGTAGTACCTTAAGGCTATGGCATTTAGTGACTATAAGGCTATTTCCCAAGTTCAAACAGACTTTGGTATTGTTTACCTCGAGCAGGATTTCCTCGAGCCAAAAGCCATACCATTAACACCTTTTTTTCTCGAGGAATTTTTGTTTACCAGAGAAAACATAGATGTGTTCACCTCCGAGGCTGCCCGTACCGATTTAGTAATCACACCTTTGCTGCTCGAGGTTTACAAGTATTATCATCAAAAAACATCGTTCTGGATTCAAAAATCAATTACTTTTACAGAACAACTTCAGGGTACACCCGATTATATGATCGCTACCAAATCTGCACTTGGAAAAAGCGTCCTCGAGACACCACTGCTCTTGGTGGTGGAAGCGATTCCGCCCGAAGGTGCATCTTGGAATCAAGAAGCTAAGAAAAACGACTTTGAACAGCGACCCTGCCCGATAGGTGCGTGTTTTGGGTCAAGAGAAGGCTGGACGCAGTGTTTGGCTGAACTGATTGCGGCTCAAGGACTGAACAAACAAACCCAAAAAGCTGTATATGGCATTGTCACTGACGGCGAGCTTTGGAAATTTGGAAAACTGTTTGAAAAGCAGTTTCAACTGAACACAACACCTTATACAATTGGGCAACTCGAGGAATTATTTGGGACATTGCATCAGATTTTTCAATTGGCACTATTGCCAGAGTTAATCTAATCAATTTGTTCGCTCGAGCCGTAAATTGGGAAGTGCTGCACGACCCGTGGGCAAGCCAAGCAGTGGCATAGGCTAAAGCTCGAGAATAGTTTGAAAGTCAGCACAAGCAAAGGCACGGACGGAATGCTCGAGCGATTGCAGTTTCTCGAGTGGATTTACAAAGGGTAGGAAAGTCTACCCTTTGTAAGGCTTTATATCTGATTTTGGCGTTGTGCCTCGAAATACACAAATGGAGATTTCTTCTGTAATTGTGTTTTGCTAATTTCCAAAGTCAAAAATTCATCCCATAGGGATAAGCGTAACTCTTTGCATTCAGGGTGGTTCAGTTGAAGTCGTGTAATGGTTTTTTTCGCAGCTTCAAGGTGAAGTGTATTTGGATTAGGAAAGATTGACCCATCAAATAAGTCAAGATAAAATGTTTCTGGCTCGAGTTCAAAAGGGCTAAGGACATCTTCAAAATCACGTTTTCGCCCATTCATCACCCCGCAAACCAAAAGATAGTTACTCCATTCATAAGTCAGACTCGGGTACTTTGATTTGGGCTTGAAGTGTTCAACAGTGGCAGAACCAGTCACAGGGGAAATATAAATACAAACATAGGCACAAATATTGTTATACGCTTTTCGCAACTCTGGAATACAAGCAGTCCAGTGGTTTTCTGGTTCGGTTTTCTTAGGCAAAGCCTTTGTGATGTCAATTTGCTTACCTTGAAACCAAGTCAGCCCTTTTTGACGTACTTTTTGATCAAAACCCGAAGGTTCTGGCTGCTGAAGAATTGGAATCACAACCAGCCTTTTTTCTCGCCAATATAGCGCCAGCGAATCCAGTATTTATCTGTATCAGAAAGTAAACCGCGTAACTTGTTGTCTAGCTCCAAAAACTTCTTTTTGGTCAATTTTGGATTTTTAATGGCTTGAGCCGCTTCTTCGATGGCTTGTTCACGTGGTTTAGAGCCTGTGCTTTGTAAGTCAAAAGCATCGGAAAGCAACCACATTTCTGCCCCACCACGACGCACAAAATTCATTTTCTCGAGTGCGACTTGATTATTGAC
>JANNEE010000161.1:0-3553 GCA_031388325.1 Deinococcales bacterium | reverse complement strand
GGTTGCGCCAGTGGTAAAACTCGAGTCATCTGATGCGAGCCACAAGGCAGCTTTTGCCATTTCCTCAGCTTCGCCAAAACGACCCATTGGAATATGGACTAAGCGGCGTTGGCGTTTTTCTTCGGTGTCCAAATACTTCATTAAAAGCTCGGTACGCAGCGGACCCGGACAGAGGGCATTGACCCGAATGCCTTGACGGGCATGAATCGCGGCGAGTTCCCGAGTCATGCTTAACACTGCGCCTTTGCTCGAGGTATACGCCAGTTGCGGCGTGGCTGCGCCCAGCACTGCTACAAACGAAGCGGTGTTAATAATACTACCGCTACCAGCCCGTAACATGGCTGGAATGGCGTATTTGCAACCTAAAAAGACACCCTTAACGTTAATCGCAAAAGTTAAATCCCAGACATCCTCTTCGGTGTTCATGGCGTTGTCGTCATCCGCGTGGGAAATACCTGCGTTATTAAAAATCACGTTTAGTTTACCGAATGTATCCTCTGCCACCTGCACCATATTTTGGCAATCGGCGGCTTTAGAAACATCGGCTTTGGCAAACACGGCTTGTCCACCAGCAGCGACAATACTCGAGACCACAGTTTGCCCTGCTGACTCATTTAAGTCCACCACGACCACACTTGCACCCTCAGCCGCAAACAGCAATGCTGATTCTTTGCCAATGCCACTACCGCCACCTGTAATTAAAGCCACTTTATTCTCGAGACGCATAATTTCTCTCCTTTTACATTGGTAATTCGCGGATGCGAATCCTCGTGTCTTCTATATTTATGATTGCACCTAATTCTAATTCACTTTGATATTGCCTTAGAATTGAAACGACCCGCATTCCTATTCCTGTTGGTAAGAGATCATAAGTACGAATCAAAACTACACTTGGTTTACCTAATTTTTTGAGCGCCAAAATGGTGTTAAAATCTTGGTCATGGGTTAGAATTAAATGGTCATGAGTTACAGCCCACGCAAAAAGCGTTTCATCAGTTGCATTTGCTAAACCAATACTTGACCAGCGAATCGCTTCAAAACCATTTGATACTAGAAATCCAACCCAAAGTGGACTGAGATTCATGTCAATCAGTATTTTCATGCAGCTAAAGCTCTTTCCTGCGCCAAATATGCAGCAAATTCGAGGACAGCCCGAATATCTTCTGGCTCGAGTTCAGGATAAGATGCCAAAACTGTGTCTGCGGGGTATTTTGCCAGCATTTGTAAAACCGTTGAAACCGTGATTCGCATTCCTCGGATACAGGCTTTACCGCTCATCACTTGGGGATCGAAGGTCACTCGAGAAGGTAGGTTCATACGTTATGTTAGCAGATTTATAGCCGCTCAAAACCCCTAAAACGCTCCCAATCGGTCACAGCCGCGTCATACGCATCCAGTTCAACATCAGCATAATTTAAGTAATGTGCCACAACCACATCACCAAAGGCTTCTTTGGCAAGACTCGAATTTGCAAAAAGTTCTCGAGCAACGTGCATGTTGCGCGGGACTCGAGGCTTGTCCGAATGGTAGGCATTGCCCTTAAATTCTGGCTCGAGAGCAAGTTTATCGTCCATTCCTTGTAACCCAGCCGCAATCATTGCAGCCAGTGCCAAGTACGGGTTGACATCTGCTCCGGGAACACGATTCTCGAGACGAAGCGAAGCACCAGAACCCACCACACGCAGTCCACAAGTGCGGTTGTCGCGCCCCCATGCCACCGCAGTAGGTGCAAAACTGCCAATAGCATAGCGTTTGTAGCTGTTGATGTTTGGTGCATAGAACAACGTCAGTTCGCGCAAATAAGCCAGTTGACCCGCCAGAAAAGAATCGAAACTTGCAGGGTCGGTCTTAAAAATCGGTGTTCCATCTTTTTGCCGTAAACTAAAATGAATGTGGCAACTGCTGCCTTCTTTTTCATTGAATTTTGCCATGAAGGTTAAGCTGTGTCCCATCCGCGAAGCAATTTCTTTTGCACCTGTTTTGTAAACCACATGGTCATCGGCGGTAGACAGCGCATCTTTGTACTTAAAATTGACTTCGTGCTGTCCAAAATTGCATTCGCCTTTGGAATTCTCCACAACCAAACCAGCTATTTTCATTTGCCGACGAATCTGCCCAATCACAGGCTCGGCTCTAGATGTACCAATAATGCTGTAATCCACATTGTAATAATTGAACGGCTCGAGGTCACGGTAGGCTTTTTTCCAAGCGGCTTCATAAGAATCTTTGAACAAAATAAACTCAAGTTCGGTGGCTGCTAAAGCGATTAAACCACGCTCCTCGAGCCGTTTGAGTTGGCGTTTGAGGATTTGTCTAGGGCTTGGCAAGACAGGCAAATGGTCGTGGCTTTCTAAATCCACTTGTACGATTGCGGTTTTCTCGAGCCACGGCGCAATTCTTAGGGTGTTCAAGTCGGGTTTCATCACAAAATCGCCGTAGCCAGTCCCCCAACTCGAAAGTGCATACCCATCCACGGTTCGCATTTCGGTGTCTACTGCCAGTAAGTAATTACAACCTTCTGCCCCGTTCGGGACGACTTCTTCTAAAAAAAATTCGGCGGTCACATGCTTACCCATTAAACGCCCCTGCATGTCGGTCAGGGCAATAATTACGGTGTCTATTGAATTGCTCGAGACGAGGCTTCGGAGTTCGGTTAGTGAAATCATCATGTACCTCTGGTAAGGGCAAGGCATGCCTCGCCCCTACGATCTAATTGTCAATGGCTTGCTCGGTGGCTTTAATCTCGGCTTGGCGTTTAGCTATTGCCTCACCTGTTGGTGGTCCTGTAAAACGGTTTTTCTCGAGGGCAAACCATGCGGCAATCAGCAAAGCAAACATGCCAAGTGTCACCCAAAGGGCTTTATCATTTGGGGGTTGGATGCCAATACCAAAAATAAAGAGAATACAAATAACCGCCGCAATTGCAACAATACGAAAACTTGAACCCATATCCCAAGGACCCATGGTTGTCCAAGTCTTCCCATACGCCAGTAAACCAGCGCCGATTGGCATGGCATAACTTAAGAACAAAAAAATCACGCAAATCGTGACAATCGTGCTGTACACAGGGGCGTACAAGGTAAATAAGATACTGACAATACCAGCCGTCCAAATTGCGGCGACTGGGGTGCGGTAATTCTTATCAATCACCTTTAAGAAACTTGGGAAACCGCCGTCTCGAGCAAAAGCAAAAATCATTCTCGAGGCGCTGGTAACGGTCGCCAGTCCACAAAGCACTTGTGCCAGAAAGACACCAACATAAAGCACTTCTCGAATCCCACTTGGAATAACTGCACCCATGACATAGAAAAAGACATTAAAGCCCTGTTTAGCAGCTTCGTTCATGTCTGGAATGGCAATCACAAAGGCGCAAAGCATGATGTACCCAAATAACCCAGACCAGAGGGTACTTGAGATAATACTGCGAGGCACGGCGCGTTGGGCATTGACAGTTTCTTCGGAAACATGAGCGCAGGCATCGTAACCCGTAATCGTGTAAATCGGCAGCAGTAAGCCAAGTAGAAAAACGGTGGTTAAATCGGTGCTGGGCCAG
>JANNEE010000150.1:0-3383 GCA_031388325.1 Deinococcales bacterium | reverse complement strand
GAAGGGCAAAAGGCGAAAGGCAAAAGGAAAATCTTTAACTTTCGCCTTTCGCCTGCTTTTATCCCGTATTTCTCAACCCTGCGGCAATACCTTGGATGCTTAGTAGTAAGGCTCGTTCTAAAGTGGCGCGTTCGGCATTTTCAGGCGGCATTAAGCGGTAACGCTGGAGCAGTTCGACTTGCACCATATGAATTGGGTCTACATAGGGGTTGCGGACTTCGATGCTGCGTTTTAAGCGTGGTTCAGACTCGAGAAGTTCTGTACCAATTGCATTTTTAACGTGCTGAACAGCTTTGGCGTATTCTGTAAGAATCGCATCTTTGAGTTTTGTATGTTCAGAAAGCGCGGCGTATTGCTTGAAGATGCCCATGTCGGACTTGGCGAGGCTCATCTGAGCATTGTCCAGTAAACTGCGGAAAAATGCCCATTCTCGGTAGAGTTTGGCGCTTAAGCCAGATTGTTGTTGCTCGAGGGCTGCCAGACCCGTGCCTAAGCCGTACCATCCGGGGACAGTAGCTCGGTTTTGCGTCCAACTCATGACCCATGGGATAGCCCGCAAATTATCCAGCGTTGGTTTACCGGGGCGACGGACTGGACGGCTGGCAATTCGCAGACTGGCGATTTCGTTAATCGGTGTGGCAGCCTCAAAGAACTCGAGAAAATCTGGGTCAAAAACCAAGGCTTGGTAGGCTTGGCTCGAGGCTGTGGCGGCGGTATTCAGGGCTTCGCGCCACTCGAGTGGTACAGCTTGGGTTTCTTGGGCAGCCGCCACGATAATGGCATAGAGCAACTGCTCGAGGTTGCGTTTTGCCAGTTCTGGACTGGCGTAACGGTCTGCGAGGGCTTCGCCTTGTTCAGTCAGGCGCAAACCCGCACCGATTGTACCGGGCGGTTGTGCCATGATGCCGCGTGCCGCAGGTCCGCCGCCACGTCCTATGCTTGTACCGCGACCATGAAAAAAACGGTAGGGTACACCCGCTTTGGCTAGAATTTCGGATAAGCGTTCTTGGGCTTGATAAAGCGCCCAGTTTGCAGCTAAAAAACCAGCTTCTTTGTTGCTATCCGAGTAGCCAAGCATCACTTCTTGTACCTTTGAGCCAAGATGAGTCCGATACATGGGGCTGTCCAATAAGGCTTGCATCACACTTGGACAATTTTCTAAGTCATGCGGCGTTTCAAAAAGCGGCGAAACATCAAGGGCGCTAAAACCAGCTTCACGCCCAAGAATCAGCGCCTCGAGAACATCCGAAGCCGTTTCGCCGTGCGAAATCACATAGCGTCCAAAGGCTTGCGGGTTGGTTTGCAAGTGCTTGAACATCACTTGTAATGGCTCGAGAACGGCACGTAATTCTTCGGTGATGTTTGCACCAATAGGCAAGAGTGGGCGGCGTGTCTCGAGTTCGTGTTCGAGCAGCGCCATACGTTCTGGTTCGCTTAAGTTGGCGTAATTCGAGCTAACCCCACCAAGGGTTAGGAGTTCTGCCACCGCCATCTCGAGTTTGCCAGAAAATTCCCGAATATCAAGTGCCACCAAATGTGTACCGAACATCTTGGCTCGTACCAAGACAGGTTCGACAAAAACCCGTGCCGCCCGTGCTTGTCCTGCGGCAACCAAGGAATCTCTGACTCGCGTAAGAATCGGCACGGCATCCACCGATTCGGTTTTTAAGCGTAAATGCAGCGCCTCGAGTTCTGCCCGCCACGGTTCTGGAGCAGTTGAATCCAAATGAACAGGAACCGATGTATCCGCTCGTACATGAACCCGTTCGCGGTGTTGCGAAAGCACTGCAAAAAGTTGTTTGACATCTTCGCGCAGACGCTCACGGGCTTGGGTCTGATGATAGGTCAGGGTTTCAGCCGTAACTTCGGGGGTCACAAACGGATTGCCGTCGCGGTCTCCACCAATCCACGAGTAAAACTTAAGCGGCAAATTCACTTCGGGTGTGCCATCACCAAATTCAAGGCGCATTGCCTCGAGTAAATCGGCTTGCAAGGCTGGCAGGGACTGGGCAATAAAGGTCAGGTAATGCAGACCATTAACTACTTCGTCATGCACGGTTGGATTACGCGCCTGAAGCTCTAAAGTCCCCCACAAGACTTCAACTCGAGCCGTGATTTGTTCCAGTGCAGTCTGGCGTTCGGAATCAGACTCGAGAAAAGTCATTTCATGCGAAATATGTTCTAAGTGCGCCCTGACGGTGCGCCGCCGCAACTCGGTTGGATGCGCTGTAAAGGTGCTGCCCAACTCGACTCGAGCCAGTAAATCGGCAACGCTTTGGGCGGTAAAACCCAATTGTTTGAGTTGCCTTACTGCATCGTGCAGGCTTTGTTTACGCGGTTCTAAACTAGAAGCTCGGGTGTCACGCCAACGCACCCGATGGCGTTCTTCGGCTAAGTTGGTCAAATGAAAATACTGGGTAAATGCCCGAATCAGGCTTTCGGCATTTTCTACCCCAAGTTTTTTGGCAATCGCTTCGAGTTCGCTTGGGGCGGTGGTATCGCCGCCTCTGGCACGTTTGGTCAGTTCCCGCACTTCTTCTTCGAGGTCAAAAAATTCTTGTCCTTCTTGTTCAATTAAGACTGCGCCTAAACAGCGTCCAAGTAAATCCACATCTCTCGAGAGCGAATCGCGTGGTGCGCCAATTGAGGCAAATAATTCTGCGGATGTCATGCTAAAACCTCCCCTTCGTATGTACCGATTTCATCGGTCTCGAGAAATTTGTAGCGCACGGCTTTGGTTACTTTTCCAGCCTCTAAGGTGAACGCCACAGCACTAAGCTGCACCGCGCCTAGGGCAACTTCGACTTTCATCGGTAAACCCGTGCGGAGTTTATAGGTACTGGCTTCTAAACCCATGCCAATACTCGAGTCCAGCACACCGGTCATGCCAACATCGCACTGAAAAAGCGTGCCATTGGGTAAAATTCGGGTGTCGGCTGTTGCCACATGGGTGTGTGTGCCAATACAGGCGGCGATACGCCCATCGAAATGATAGGCAAAACAGGTTTTTTCCGAAGTTGCCTCGGCATGAAAATCCACAAAGACAGGCGAATCGGCAGTCTCGAGAACTGTTTCTAGGGCTTCGTAAGGGTTATCGGCTGGCTGCATAAAAACCCGCCCTAATAAATTGACCACCGTAATTTTTTCTTGACCAACCGTAAATGTACCGTAGCCGCGCCCGGGGGCTTCCTTGTGGGCGTTCAGAGGACGAATTAAACGGGGGTCATCCACCAGTTGCAGCACTTCGCGGTTATCCCACGCATGATTGCCCAAGGTCACACAATGCACACCCGCTTTAAGCAGTGCATCAAACGAATCCTTATTGATTCCATGTCCACCCGCCGCGTTTTCGCCGTTGGCAATAATAAAATCAAAATTCGATT
>JANNEE010000133.1:0-1556 GCA_031388325.1 Deinococcales bacterium | reverse complement strand
ATGGCAAACGCTATGGTTTGCAACTTGGAACTAATGCAAACAGCCGAATCACCTACCGAATGCAATTTAATACTGTGGCTGGCAAATGGATAGAAGTTCGTTTGCCATTTAAGTCTTTTCGTGCCATGCGTTCAGGTGAATTTATTCGAGCCGCCGCACTTGACCCTAACCGCATTGCGTTTTTTGGCTTGACTTTTGGCAATGGTCAGGCTGAACGCTTTAAGCTCGAGTTGGATTGGATCAAAGGGCAGTAAAATTTGCTCGAGTACAACTGGGTTATCATACTAAGTGCAACGTCGGATTAAGAGCTAGACTGTAATTATGAAAAAAGAAATCCATATTGTCAAACTCAGTAAAAAACAACGCTCAGAACTCCTACATCTTACCAAAAAAGGTAAAGCCTCACCTCGAGTTGTCAAACGCGCTCGAGTTCTACTCCTGATACACGAAGGTATCCCCACATCAGAAATCATGACTCGAGTTGAAATCAGTCGTTGTTCAATCATGAACATTCGTCGTCGCTTCCAAACGGAGGGTACGCAATTGGTGCATCAAAAACCCGGTTCTGGTCGTCCAATAAAATTTAATGGGAATACTCGAGCTAAAATCACAGCTTTAGCTTGTAGTCAAGCCCCTGAAGGCTATAGCCAATGGAGTTTACGTTTACTTGCTGATAAAGTTGTTGAACTTGGTTTTGTAGAAAGTATTCACTTTGACACTGTGGGTGAAATGTTAAAAAAAATGAATTACAACCACAACGAGTCAGGCACTGGTGCTTAGGAAAGTTAGATGCTGGTTTCTTTGCAAAGATGGAAAATGTGCTGCATCTCTATGATTTGCCCTATGACCCTTTGCGTCCAGTGGTCTGTGTTGATGAACGACCCTGTTTCTTGATTGGTGATGTCCTAACACCTTTGCCAATGGAAGCAGGTAAAACCAAACGAGTTCATTATGAGTACGAGAAAAATGGGAGTTGCACTGTGTTTATGGCAGTTGAACCATTGACAGGAAAACGCTGGGTTCAAGTTTATAAACAGCGTACTGGTAAGGAATATGCCTTGTTCATGGAGTATTTAGCAGAGCAATTCAAGCAAGCTAAGAAGATTATTGTGGTTCAAGATAACTTAGGTACGCACACAACAGCTTCGTTTTATGCTCATTTGAAACCGAATGTGGCTTTGAAATTGATGATTGGTTACGAATTTCATTTTACGCCTGTGAAGAGCAGTTGGTTAAATATGGCGGAGATAGAGTTAAGTGCCTTATCTAGGCAGTGTTTGAATCGAAGGATTAAGCATCAATCGGATTTAGAGCGGGAAGTAAAAACTTGGGCTAAAGAGCGAAATAAGCGTTGTGTAAAGATTAACTGGCAATTCTCGATTAAGTCTGCTCGGACGAAATTTGCGGATAAGTACCCAAAGACTACTTCTTAATCCGACGCTGCACTAAGTATTTTAGAATTTTGTTTAAAAATGTTAATTCTGTTTAACCATATGCCTTCGGACTAATCTTGAAGCGATTTAAGGCAGCGTGCGACAGCAAAATTAGTTAGAGTT
>JANNEE010000075.1:0-6644 GCA_031388325.1 Deinococcales bacterium | reverse complement strand
TTTGGGTCATCAAAACTCAGTGTGCCAAGCCGCGCATTTCTGGAAAAGACAAAAACCTTAAACGGGTCGGGTGAACCATTTGGGGCATGAAGTTGCACGTTGTAATTGCCGACCGCCACATGTTCTGGCTCGAGTATTTGGCGGTCATACTTTGCGCCGTCCTGAGCATCATCGAGTTCATTTGCCATTGAATAAATAATCCGAAATTGGCGTTGCTCGTCGCTGGCGGCATACGACCAGTTAATCGTGTTGCCATCTATGATAAACCCATAAAACGCCTTGCCATCAAGGGCTTGTACGCCTTCAAATTTGACTGAGCCTCGAGAATCCACATTTAGGTAGGCTTTGCTAAAATCTCCGTCAAAATCATAGGTGCGGGTATCAATCACCCGAACACGTCCATTGGCTTCAAAATACACATCCTGCTCGATGTTAGAAAAAGTAAATGACTTGGCAACTGCGTGACTCGAGAAAAAACACAAGAGCAGTAAAAACATTCGGACTGACTTCATAACTCTCATTGTACAGAATTTATGTCAGGTGCGTGACAAAATAGGATATGTAACGTTTCTCACACCGTAATGACTTTTTTACGCTTGCGTCGTCGTCGTTTTTTGCTGGTCTCGAGTAAGGGGTTTGGGGGTTTTACAGGGAGTTCCGGCAGGGATACAGTTAAAAGGTTTTTCGTAGGGGCGATCCCCTGTGTTCGCCCTGATTTTGCTTTTGCGGTTCGCATAGGCAGATTGGGCGAGGCAAGCCCCGCCCCTACAGTTAATGTGGATTTTGGTTTTCTACGGCGCTTACGTTTGGCTGGTGGGCGCATTAAACCCAACTTTACGGCATGCTCGAGACTCGAGATTTGATTGTTAAATGGCTCAAGTGCTTCTTGTAGTACAATGTTGTTACAACCGATTCGTTCAAAGCCTAAGCTAACCGCCCCGCGCAGGACAGCTTTGGTAAACCACGGCAGGGCAGCTTTGAGTTCTCCTTGCCAGCTTAAAGTTAGGGTCTGCTGCTCGAGAACCCCATGCAGGGTTGGGCAACCAGCCGAATTTTTTGCCCAGAATTGCCATTCTAAACCCGTCTCGTCGCTTACTGCTCGAATCTCGAGTGGGCGAATGGTCATGGCGTGGTCATATTCGCTTGGCATGGCGTAGCGGTCGGCGTGAAGTTCGCTTAGGCGCTCTAAAATGGCTCGAGCTTCGATGCGGTAACGCTGCCATTCGCGTTCGGTTAAACCACGGTGCAAAAATAAGTCCTCGAGTTCTACATCTCGCTCCTCGAGCAATTGCAATTGTTGTTCTGGCGTGTAGGTTTTAGGTGGTGGCGGCGGGTTTTCGCCCACTAATAATCTGGCTGGGTCTAGGGTGCGGCGTTCGCCCTTGCGGAATTTTTCAAAACCGCCAAAGCCTTGTTCAAACTCGAGCAGTTGCCCGTTGTCTATGGTCATCACCCGAGTCGCCACCGCTTTGGCAAAACTGCGGTCATGGGTGACAAATAAAACACTGCCCGGATACCCTAAAATGGCTTCTTCTAAGGCTTCTAAGGTTTCGACATCCAAGTGATTGGTTGGTTCGTCCAGTATCAGCACATCGGCTCGAGTGGCAGCAATGAGAGCCAGTCCAGCCCGAGCGCGTTCACCACCAGATAAGGTCATGGGTACTCGTGACTGCATTTCTGGTGGGAAACCGTAGCGCCCAAGCAGCGCAACTGCACTTCTTGTGCCGACTCGAGCGCTCAGTTGGTCTAGCACTGGTTCTTTTTGATTTAAGCCGTGGTAATTTTGGTCAAAGTAGGCAACACTTACACCATCGGCATAACGCACTTCGGGAGGTGTAATCGGGTCGGGAATGTCTGGGGGCAGTTCGCCGAGGAGGATTCTAAGCAGTGTGGTTTTACCTGCTCCGTTTTTAGCCAGCAGCGCCACCCTATCGCCCGTCCGAAGTCTTAAATCGGCTTTGGCAAGAATGGTTTTTTGTCCAAATGTTTTGCTGATTCGTTCGGCACGTAAGACCAATTTGGCTTTTGGCTCGTTGCTTTGTAACTGCATTCTGAGAACCCGTTCTTTGATTGGCGCATCCACCACCGTTAAACGTTCGGCTCGAGCAGTAAGGGCTTTGGCACGGCGGGCTAATTTAGCGTTGTTCACGCCCCAAGCGGCGACGGTTTTAGCGGCACTGCGTAAGCGGCGCAGTTCAAACCCACCGATTCTGGCAGTTTTAGCTTGAATCCGCCTTGCCTCGAGTCGGGCTGTACGGGATTTACTATAGCCACCAGCGTAGCGGGTCAGTTCACCGCGTTCAAGGTGCATGGTTTCTTGACAAACTGCGTCTAATAAACGTCGGTCATGTGAAACAATCAGCACTGCGCCGTGGTACTCGAGCAGACGCTTCTCGAGAAAAATTCGCATATCTATATCCAAATGATTGGTCGGCTCGTCCAAAAGCAGCACATCGGGTTGGGCAATTAAAACAGCCGCCAATGCCAGTCGGGTGCGTTCACCGCCACTTAAAGAATCGGCTTGGCGGTCTAAAAATTCTGTTAGAGCAAGGGCTTCTAAAGTCGCTTCGGCTCGAGCTTGTGCCACATAGCCACCCGCTTGTTCAAAGGCTTCTAAGGTGGTTGCCCATTCTTCGCCAATTTGACCGCTCTGCTCGAGGAGGCGCAAATGGGCTTCAAGTTGCTGCAAATGGGTCATGGCTTGCTGCATCACTGCTTGGACAGTTAAGTCCGCAAAATTTGGGTCTTGCTCGAGCCAGCCCAAACGTCCAAAAACTTCGAGTGAACCTGAATCTGGTTTTAGGGTCTGCATCAAAATTTTGAGTAAAGAAGTCTTACCACTGCCATTGCGTCCAGTCAGCGCCACACGGTTTTTATTCTCGAGCAGCAACGAAACGCTGCCGAGAATGGTTTTCTCGGCGTAATTTAGGCGAATTTCGGTGGCACGAAGCAGCATCCTAGCGCCTCCGAAAGAATGCTTTTTTATCGTTAGTTACAGGACAGACACAGGGGTCTGTCCCTACAGTCATGGTATAAAAAATGCGTGAGGTAGGGGCGAACCCCCGTGTTCGCCCTGTTTTTCCATTCACGCGTTTGACGAGAAATTTTAGAAATCTCAGACCTTTCGGAGGCTCTAGCAGCATTTACTAATTCTAACGTTTGGTGCTGGTAAAACGTAGGATCGTTTCACCTATCAGGGTTAAGCGCATTCCATCTTGACTTATTAAAAAACGCCGGTTTTTCTCGAGAGAACTTAAGAATTTGCTTTCAGCTTGCATAACGGTTTTCTCGCAGGCTTTGCGGGTACTCGCCATACTCGAGAAGTTGAGATTTGTGCCTTGTTGGGTGTACGTGCCAAAAAATGAATTGCAACCCGCAAAACCACTGACCTTTCCAGCTTCAAAGGTGATGTTTTGGGTTTGATTGAACTGCCATGTTTTCTCGAGGGCAGAACTGGCAAGACTTGAAGTGAGCAGCACAACGGAGGCAAACAAGAATGATTTCATGTTGCTATTTTGCGCTTTATTGCCTTAAAAAGATGTGCAAACGCAAAAAAAGCCTTGATTGAGGGTTTAACATCCCCGTGATTGAGGGTTTATCATCTGATTTTGTGTTTTCTTTTGTGCAAAGAAGTACAATGGACTTGTGTGGCGACTTGGTGTCTTATTGGTGTTTGTAATCGCAATCGGTTTGGGGTATTACTCTGGTTTTACCGCCGCTCAGTCTCGTTTGGTCACACCAGACGAAATAAACAATGTCGAAGTCAAAACCCGCAATATGCGTGGTGTTGTCACGATTATTTCTAAAAGCGCTCCCGAAGCTGTGCCACAAGGCGAAGACCCAAACATTTACTCGACTGGTTTTTTCTACACTTCTAACCGCATCATCACCAACTACCACGCTGTTAATAACGACCCTATTGGCGTGCAAGTGCAACTTTGGGATGGACGGCGTTTCCGTGCCGAAATCCAAGGCTACGACATTGGTATTGACATTGCGGTCTTAAGTATCCAAGGGGTGACTGCGCCAACCATCCTGAAATTCTCGAGCGGCGAAGTGCTACCCGGACAAAAAGCCATTGTCCTAGGCAGTCCACAACGCAAACCCAATAATATTTCGACTGGCGTGGTTTCTGGTTTTAACCGCATCGAAGAATTCCCCGATGAAATTGGCATTGAAATCCCAGAGATGATGCTGACCGATGCCAACATCGAAAGTGGTAATTCTGGTGGACCAGTGCTGGACAGTAAAGGCTTGGTGATTGGGGTGGTGGATGCCAATTTAGAAAGTAGCCTGACCGCCACTGGAAAAATTGGCTTGGCGATTCCCGCGCCTTTGGTGCAACAAAGCCTATCTGACCTCGAGCGGTTTGGGGTTTCGCAACGCGGCAAACTCGGTGCAGAACTTAAAGATGTGGCAGAACTCGAGCCGTTTGCTTTAACCAGTGTGGGCTTAAATTCTAATCGCGGCGCATTGGTCTTGGAGGTTGACCCGAGCGGCGCGGCGGCAAGGGCTGGGCTTCGGGCTTCGGTGCGCGACCGCGATGGACGGATTACTAGCCTAGGCGACATCATTCTTAAAGTCGGCAACACCAATGTTCAAGGGCGTTACGATGTGATTCAACAAGTCGCCAAACGCCGTCCGGGAGATACTGTTACCCTCAGTGTTTGGCGCAATAAACGCCCCGTTGACTTAAAATTTGTGCTGAACCGTGTGACCCAATAAACGAATCTGCCAGCCACGTATTGCTTGATGCCGATAGTGTGCTAGACTGCCTAGCAGTGACTAATCTTGGGAAAATTACCACGCTTCGCCCCTTGCGGAATTTCTTGCCGCAGTTGTTGTTGACGTTTTTATTGGGACTTGGTTTAGTACAACTGACCATCTGGACGGGCTTGACTTTATATCGTCATGTCGAGTCTGCCCAAGCTGCTGGTGTTGAGCAACAAAAAATCAATACCCTCAAACTCGAGATTAAATTGTTAAAAGAACGAGCCACCCAAGCCCGCGAAGATAAACTGTACTTGGAACGTCTGGCGCGTAAGCAAGGCTTTGTTAAACGTGGCGAAACCGTGATTGTGCCAAAGGTGCGCTAATGTTAAAAACCATTGGCGAAAATGCGCTTCTCGAGGTGCTGTCTGGCTTGCCTGAAATCAGTATTGGACGTGTTTGTGGTGGGCGAGTTGCTGCCGTCTGGTTGGGGGATTCGCTTGAGGTGCTGTCTGTCACCCTCGAGCCATTTGAATTGTCCGATGCAGAGTTGTGTCGGTTAAAAGCCTTGGCATTTTTGAATCAAGTTCGAGAAAGATAAAAGATGCACACCATATTTGAAAAACAGCTACTGCTTTGGCAACTTTGTATTGCCGAGTTCCAATTCGCCAAAAATTCCGTAGCAATCATCTCGAGTGAAACCCAAAGCCCACTTGTCTCGTAAAGAAAACCATGCTGACTTGTCCTTATTGCCAAACCGAAAACTCAAACCAAGTCACACAATGCCTTACATGTGGCTCGAGTCTTGGTTCTGACGTACTACCAATTGGCACACTGCTTTTTGGCAATACCTTAGAAATTCAAAGTGTTCTTGGACGAGGCGGCTTTGGGATTGTCTATAAGGCACTGCACCTCGAGAAACAAAAGTACGTGGCAATTAAAGAACTTTTCCCAGAAGGACTGGCTTCAAGGGGTTACAACAAGCAAGTCAGCACCTCGAGCCAATCTGAGATGCAGGCAGCAATAGCCCGAACTAGCCGCGAAGCGCAAATGCTGCGAAAACTTAAACACCCAAGTGCGACAAAGCTCTTTGCTTACTGGGAAGAGAACAGCACGGCGTACATGGCATTAGAGCTTTTAGATGGGCAAACTTTAGAACAACGAATTCAGAACGGGCAACTCTTAACTGCCGAAGAAACAAAGCAAGCGCTACTAACCATTCTCGAGGTACTAGAAGAACTGCACAGCCATGGATTTTTGCACCGCGATATTAAACCAGCCAATATCATGTTTACACCCAATAAAGTTGAGTTAATAGATTTTGGCAGCCTGACCGAATTTAGAAAAGGCGAACGAACCAAAGTCAGTAGCCGCATTGCCACACCAGAATACGCACCACTCGAGCAGTTTGGTTCTGAAGTGACTTTAAGTCCAGCCACAGATTTGTACGCCCTAGCTGCTACATTTTGTGAAGCGATGACAGGTTCTCGAGTGCCAAGTGCTTTAGACCGAGCCAACGGCGTAAGCATTGAGCCGAGTATGTTGGCAGTGCAGAAAGTCTCGAGGGAATTAGCAGATATTTTTGAAAAAGCGCTTGAATTGAGAATGGAGTTTAGGTTTGAGAATGTGATGTCTGTGATTTCAAGGGTTAATCAAAATGACCGCCCAAATGAACAAGCTGTTATTGCTCCAATTAGCAAAATAAGTTTTTCTAAAAGGAGACCTTATTTGATGTCTGAAAGATTTTTTTTTTCATCCATTTATGTTTTTGTATGTTACCAATTCATTTTTTTTGTATTCACAAAAAGCATTATCCTTGATTTTCATTCATTATTTTCACTTATCAAAAATCCAATCTTTAGTATTTCAACTGTTCTATTTGTTGTATTTTCAGCTTTTTATTTTGCGCCTAAAGATTTAGAATTTGGAGAGTA
>JANNEE010000040.1:0-2322 GCA_031388325.1 Deinococcales bacterium | reverse complement strand
GTCCTACAACCCCAAAATGCGAGCATTCTGGTTTGGGCTGATCCGTTTTCGCTCGCCGCTACTTACGGAGTCGAATTCTCTTTCCTTTCCTCCGGTTACTAAGATGTTTCAGTTCACCGGGTTCCCATCCTTGCGGATACTGATTGTTCACAATCAGTGGGTTCCCCCATTCGGACATCTGCGAGTCATAGTTCATCTCCAACTCGTCGCAGCTTTTCGCAGGTGATCGCGTCCTTCGTCGGTTCTAGTGCCAGGGCATCCACCGTGCGCCCTTAATAACTTGACGTTACAGGCGCGCCGTTCAAGGCGCATCCTTAATAAGTTAAAAATTATTGCTCACCTTAAAAAGATGGCAATTCTCGAGTTTTATCGCCCTTAAAAAGAAACGCTAAAACAAGTTTTATCTCGTCAACAACAACCACACTGTCAAAGAACTCGCTCGCATTCGAGATGGTCTCGAACGAAGCGACAAAGAATGTATCACCCATTAGATGGCTTGTCAACACCAACACAAGAAGAACGGATGATGAAAGACTAAGGCGTGAATGACGCAGTAGAAACACAGTAAGAAGCTCGAGACCAAAGAAAAAAGAGGGTGTGTGAACTCGAGTACAAGAAATTGGGGTGGCTCAAACTAACCACGTCCTGCCTCAATCGCACTCGAGAACCACGCGGGAATGGTATTCTTAAAGTACCGCTCGCCCCACTCAAGCGCCCAATCATGGTAGTTATCCTCGAGAATGGCGGCTCGAGCAGCTTCGGTAATTCGGTGTAAAAAACGCAGATTGTGCAGACTCAGTAATCTTGGTGCAAGCATTTCTTCGGCGCGTAGCAAATGGGCAATATATGCCCTCGAGTGGTTCTGGCAGGCGTAACAATCGCAACCCTGCTCGAGTGGGTTTGGGTCGGTGCGGTTCTTGGCATTTTGCAAATTCAAACGCCCTTCGGAAGTCAGGGCATAGCCAAACCGAGCCGTGCGGGTTGGGTAGACACAATCAAACATGTCTACGCCAAGGGCGATGCTTGCTACCAAATCCTCGGGGAAGCCCACGCCCATTAAGTAACGCGGTTTATTTTGTGGTAGGTGCTTGGTGGCAAAATCCACACTCGGGTACATTTCTTGTTTGCTCTCCCCTACCGCCAAGCCACCTATCGCAAAACCGGGGGTGGCAAATGGGATGGTGGCTTCTAAACTGCGCTGACGCAAGTCTAAATCCACACCACCTTGAACAATCGCAAATAAGCCTTGGTCATTTCGAGTCTTGGCTTTTAAGCAACGCTCGAGCCAGCGCACGGTGCGCTCCAGACTGGCTTTACCATAATCAAAAGTGGCTGGGTGTGGTGGGCATTCATCAAATGCCATGATGATGTTCGCGCCAATCGCTTCTTGGGCGGCGACACTGCTTTCTGGGGTCATCTCGAGTTGGTCGCCATTAATATGATTCTTAAAAACCACCCCATGTTCGGTAATGGTTCGCATATGCCCTAAACTCATGACCTGAAAACCACCTGAATCAGTCAGAAAAGCCCCCGAGTAGCCTGTGAAGCCTCGTAAGCCATTAAATGTACGCATAATCTCGAGACCGGGACGCAGAATCAAATGATAGGTGTTGCCTAAAATCATCTGTGAACCAATTTCTCGTAAATCCCGAGCCGAAAGGCTTTTAACACTGCCTTGTGTACCGACGGGCATAAACATTGGTGTGGTGACGGTTTCAAAAGGCGTTGATAGCGTAGCGACTCTGGCGCGTCCAGATTGGGCGGCAATTTCAAACTCAAACACAAAAACGAGTATACCCGCTCGAGTAGGTTAAACTGCTGCTTATGACTCGAGACGAAGCATTTAACTTGGTGTGCGAATTTACAAAATCCGATTCTTTGCGTAAACACATGTTGGCTGTCGAAGCCGCGATGATTCACTATGCTGGAATTTTAGGTGAAGATAAAACCGAATTTGCTGTAACTGGCTTACTGCATGACTTTGATTATGAATCACATCCCGATTTAGGCGAGAACGGTCATCCTTTTTGGGGCGTGAATTACTTGCGCCAAAACACAGATTTATCCGAAAAAATGCTCGAGGCGATTCTGGGGCATTACACAGGCAGTGGTGTGGCTCGAGTCACCAAACTCGCCATAGCGCTTTTTGCGGTGGATGAACTGTGTGGCTTCTGCACTGCCGCGACCTATGTCCGTCCCGATAAAAGCATTTTTAACCTCGAGGTAGCCAGCGTCAAGAAAAAACTCAAAGACAAAGCCTTTGCCAAAGGCGTAAACCGCGAAGATATCGCCCTTGGCTTACAAGAATTACAAGGCATCCTG
>JANNEE010000747.1:0-6347 GCA_031388325.1 Deinococcales bacterium | reverse complement strand
CATTAGTAAAAAATCCAAACATCGTAATGACTGATACTCACGATCTTGAGTCTTTAATTTTTTCCTCTCCAGCACTTGAAAAAGTTATCAACGAAGTTTGTTCTCCTGAAAAAGTAACTGCATTCAGTCAAAACCGAGAGATACGAGCCGCTATTTTAGAAGTGGCAGTTGCAATTGGATACTTAAGGTGGCTTTCAATAGCCAACAATTTGCACTTTAGTTTTGATAACATTGAACCTAGTAAATTTTTAGATGCTGAATTTAAGGTTAACGACAACAGATTAATTATAGAATTAAAAAATAAGTCCTCTAAACACTCAATAAACAATGAAAAGCTGCACCAAGATTTAATTCAATTAAAAAGCGATTCACACGACCCTTGGCAAGTTTGTTGTGGTCACGACTTGATTAAAATTTTTGGTTATTCTTTGCGAAGTTTGTTGGGTAGTAAAAACAACAACCAAAATGAAAACTTGAGTACAATATTTAGAGTTGCATATGAAAGCAGCTATTTCCTAAAAACACAAATGTTTATGGAATTGCAGTCATGGGAAGCAGCGAATCCCACATATAAAGTTATTGGAGAAAAATTTTAATCAACAATGCCCCTCGAGAATTCTCGAGGGGCATTGTACTGCATTTAACTTTAAGCAGCAGTTACGTTTAACTTCAATGGAATCGGCACTTCTGGGTGTGGCTTGTAAACCACGCCGTATTCGCCCAAATCCTTGATGGCTTTACCCATTTCAATTTTGCGCTTGTCAATGGCTAAACCAGTTTGTTGCTCGACGGCATCGGCAACCATTTGATTGGTCACAGCGCCGTAAATTTTGCCTTCGCCAGCTTTGACTTTTAATTCCACAACAATTTCTGCAAATTGTCCTGCCAATTTTTCGGCATCGGTTTTAATCGCTTCTAAGCGCTTGACTTTGGCGCGGAGTTGCATTTCGAGGTTCTTCAGGTTGGCTGGGGTTGCGTAGGCAACCAAGCCTCGTGGAATCAGGAAATTACGGGCGTATCCGGGGCGGACTTCGATGATGTTACCGGTTGTGCCGAGCTTATTAACTGGCTCGAGAAGAATCACTTTTGAATTTTTTGACATAATGATTCCTCCTTATTTCCGAACGAGCTTGTCGGTGAATGGCAACAAAGCAATCATACGGGCGCGTTTGATGGTTAATGCTAGTCGGCGTTGGTTCTTGGCGTTGACCCCAGTCCGACGACGCGGCAAGATGCGTCCGGTGTCGGAAATGAAACGGCGCAACATTTTGGCATCGTGGTAATCAGTCACTTCGAGTTCACCAGTCTTGAATGGGTCAACTTTTGGCTTGCGTGGGCGCTTGGCATTCTTGCCGCCAGCTGCCGCTCCGCCGCGCTTATCGCCACGGTCATTGTCGCGGTCGTTGCGGTCAGAATTACGGTCTGAATTGCGGTCTCGAGAACCGCTATTGCGGTTGTTGGGTTTACCTGCGGGCATATAAAACTCCTAAAATGGTAAATCTTCTTCTGGTGGGAAATCTTGTAAGCCGTCATCAATGTCTGGTCTCGCACGGGACCCTGCGTCAGCTTGCGGGGCTGCTTGTCGCGCTGGTGCAAATCCGCCGGCTTGGCGGTTGGCACTCGAGGTGGTTCCGGAATTACCAGCAGTTCCAGGACCGCGAGCCAGTATTTCAATACGTCTTCCTTCAACTCGGGTGGTTGATCTTTTATTACCTTCTCGGTCAGTCCAAGATTCATTGACCAGTCTACCCAAAACCATAATCGGATCGCCTTTTTTCAGTTCTCCGGCGGCTTCTGCGAGGTCGCGCCACAAATTAACCTCGACATAATGGGTTTTTTCTTGCCAATTACCAGTCTTGTCTTTCCATGATTCATTTACTGCAATAGAAATGGTGGTAACTGCGTCGCCTGACGGGGTGTAACGAAGTTCTGAATCGCGGGTTAAATTACCAATCAGCACGACTTCGTTGAGGGCGTTGGTCAGGCGTTTACCGCCGACACTATCGGTCACAAGCGGCTCGGCTCGAGTTCCGTATTGGGCAATCTCGACCCGTAAGGCTTTGACATTGACCGCGCTGCGTTTTTGTCCTTCGGGCGTTTCCCAAGTGCGAAATTCTAAAGAACCTTCGACCAACACAGGGTCGCCAGCTTTTAAGTTGCCATCGGTCATGCGCTCAGCTTGTTGTCCAAGAATACTGACCCGATGATACCAAGGCAGTACCCGTGAGCGACCATCGTTGCCCATGACGTTATCTTCGCCAGCCACGGTTAAATCCGCCACGGCAATGCCGCTTGGGGTATAACGCAGGTCTGGGTCTTTTGCCAATGCACCCATCAGATAAACGTGATTTAAGCCTCTTGCCATGTTCTTCCTTTTCTCGAGCGGTTTGCTCAAATGCTAGTGATTGGCGAATAATCTCGAGTATGCGTTAGGGGCTGCTCGAGCAAAGTGCCTTAAGCCGATTTCTTGGACTTCCATTCCGGACGTTGTTTTACCACCATCACCCGACGCACATGGTCGCGTAAACGCAACGAAGTTTGAATCGTGTTGGTTGCATTTTCGGGAAGGTCTAAGCGGTAGACCAAAAAGTAGGCTTGCGAATCCTTTTTGATTTGGTAAGCCAGTTTTTTGTTGCCCCACTCGTCGAGTTGTGCAACCGTACCACCACCGTTTTTGACTGCATTCTCGATATACTCTTTTTCCACAGCGATTTGGCTCTGGTCAAGGTTAGGGTTGAGTAACACATTTAAGTCATAATTTGCCATAATTATTTCACCTCCTTGTAGACATAAAATCACACCGCTTTGACACAGCGCGAGGCAAGACTATAACAGGTGTTGAAGCTACACACAAGAGAAAAGATGCACCACGTAATTCCCCTAAACTTGTGTTAAACTGAAATTAACGTCAAAAGCTGTGAAACTTTTTCAAAAGCGGGCGTTATCAAAGGAGGCTACACCGAGTGTCAATTGAGTCTGGGGCAGTGGTAGAAGGAAAAGTCACGCGAGTTACCGATTTCGGCGCGTTTGTGGAAATAAAAGATACTGGCGAGACTGGTTTGGTTCACATCTCGCAAATCGCACATGAGTTTGTGCGGTCAGTTTCTGAACACTTACGTGATGGACAAGAAATCACCGTGAAAGTTCTAGGTAGGGACGAAAAAGGACGCTTGGATTTAAGCATCAAAGAACTCCAAGACACACCCGAAGAAATCCCGAAGCCCAAACGCATCGGCAAGCAAGCACCTGCTTTTGAAGCCAAACTCCGCGCTTTTATGCGCGATGCCAAAGACCGAACCACCAGTGGCATGGGCGGCGGTCCTGAAAAGAAAAAGAAAAAGAAATAAGAAAAAACTCAAAAAAGCGCCAAGCAAATTGCTTGGCGCTTTTTTGGCTTGGTCAGAATTCTAATTCGGCACGACAGCTTTCAAGTGGGTTATCTCGAGTAATTGTATTGCAATAAACTTGACAAGACTGCACTCAAGTTTTATTGTGTCATTATGTTAAGCCACTACCCTCTCTCTTGGCTCTCGAGGTAACTATGAACCCAGAACGATATACCGAACTTGCACTTCAAACTTTACAAACTGCCCAGACCAAAGCCCAAACCATTGGTAATTCCCAACTTTTACCAGCGCATGTGCTTCTAGCCACTCTCGAGGGAGACACGCCCATACTGCGGATGCTCGAGTTAGCGGGTGGAAACGCCCAAGTTGCTAAAAGTAGTTTAGAGAAATTCCTCAATGCCCAAGCTAAAACTTCACAAAACGCGGGGCAATTTGCATCCCAAGAATTTGCTCGAGGCTTAGAACGAGCCGAAGTTATTGTTAAAGAATTACAAGATTCGTTTATTGGCTTGGACGCACTTTTTGTTGCCATGCGTGAACAATTTATCAGTCACGATTTACCAAGCGCAGCAAATTTAAGAACGGCGCTCGAGAAAATTAGAGGAGGTCGTAAAGTGGACACCAAAACAGCCGAAACAACCTTTGAAGCCCTCGAGAAGTACGGGCTGGATTTAACGGCTCAGGCTCGAGATGGCAAATTAGACCCTGTGATTGGGCGTGATGAGGAAATTCGTCGAGTGATGCAGATTTTGTTGCGTCGAACTAAAAATAACCCTGTGGTGATTGGCGAACCGGGGGTGGGTAAAACCGCCATTGCCGAAGGTCTAGCCCAACGAATTGTCAAGGGTGATGTGCCGGACGGCTTAAAACACAAACGAATTGTCAGTTTAGCGATAGGTACACTGCTGGCTGGGGCAAAATTCCGAGGCGAGTTCGAGGAACGCTTAAAGGCGGTGATTTCTGAAGTCGAGAAAGCCAATGGCGAGATTATTCTCTTTATTGACGAACTGCACACCATTGTTGGGGCAGGTAAATCCGAAGGTAGCCCCGATGCGGGCAATATGCTTAAACCTGCGTTAGCACGCGGCGAACTGCATTTGATTGGAGCAACAACCTTAAAAGAATACCGTGAAATCGAAAAAGACGCAGCCTTAGAGCGACGTTTCCAGCCTGTGTTTATCAATGAACCAAGCGTTGAGGACACAATCAGCATTTTGCGTGGCATCAAAGAACGTTATCAAGTGCATCATAATGTTGAAATCACTGACCCTGCGGTAGTGGCA
This sequence comes from Deinococcales bacterium, assembly GCA_031388325.1. GTDB lineage: Bacteria > Deinococcota > Deinococci > Deinococcales > JAAFIG01 > JAAFIG01. The sequence goes on along the minus strand of JANNEE010000747.1, from coordinate 1,717 downwards.
GCCGCTTTACTTTCTAACCGCTATATCGCGGACCGACAACTGCCCGATAAAGCCATAGATTTAATTGATGAAGCCGCCGCCCGTTTGCGGATGCAGCTTGAATCCAGCCCCGAAGAAATAGACACGCTTGAGCGCCGCAAATTACAACTGGAAATCGAACAACAAGCCCTGCAAAAAGAAAAAGATGAGGATTCGGCACGTCGGCTCGAGGACTTACAACGTGAATTGCAGGATGTCACCGCAAAAACGGCAGGTTTACGCTCGGAGTGGGAAGTTGAACGAGCCGAACTCCTTAAACTCAAAGATGCCCGTGAACAACTCGATTCGGTACGGGTACAAATTGAACGGGCGGAGCGCGAGTATGACCTGTCCAAAGCCGCCGAGTTAAAATATGGCACACTGCCTGCTTTAGAAATGGAAGTGCGGAATCTCGAGAAAAAATTAAAGAGCGCTAAGTTTGCCTCGAGCCAAGTGACCGAACACGACATCGCCGAGATTGTGGCACGTTGGACTGGAATTCCAGTAGCGCGATTACTCGAGGGCGAGCGCGAAAAACTGCTGCGTCTCGAGTCGGAGTTGCACCTTCGGGTAATTGGTCAAGAAGAAGCGGTTCGGGCAGTGTCGGATGCGATTCGTCGTTCAAGGGCTGGATTGTCTGACCCAAAGCGCCCGATTGGTAGCCTGATGTTTTTAGGTCCGACTGGTGTCGGCAAAACCGAACTGGCAAAAACACTGGCTGCCTTTTTGTTTGATACCGAAGATGCGCTTATTCGGCTTGACATGTCCGAGTACATGGAAAAACACAGTGTCAGTCGTTTAATCGGTGCGCCTCCGGGTTATGTAGGCTATGACGAAGGTGGACAACTAACCGAAGCAGTGCGCCGCCGTCCGTACTCGGTAATTCTCTTAGACGAAATCGAAAAAGCCCATCCAGATGTCTTTAACACCCTGCTACAAGTATTAGACGATGGGCGCTTAACCGATGGGCAAGGGCGAACCGTGGATTTTCGCAACACTGTGATTATCATGACCAGTAACCTTGGTAGCCCAATGATTCTCGAGGCAGCTAAAAACGGTGGGGTGACAAGGGGGGTACGTGAGGATGTACAGAAACTCTTAACCCAGCATTTCCGCCCAGAATTCCTTAACCGTGTAGATGAAATTGTGGTTTTTGATGCTTTAAGTGTGCATCAAATGCGTGACATTGTAGATATTCAATTAAATGGGTTACGCTCGAGACTGCTGGAACGCGGAGTCAATTTAGAACTTTCTGACTTAGCCAAAGACCATCTTGCGGGTATGGGTTACGACCCAGCTTACGGGGCTAGACCACTCAAACGCACGATTGGGCGTGAACTCGAGACTCCGATTGCTAAACGGATTCTGGGCGGAGAAGTGCCAGATAACTCGAGTTTAGTGGTGGATTACACCGATGGGCGCTTTAATTTTGGCTCGAGGTTGGCAAACTGATGTTAAAAAAAATTGCACTACAAAATCAGGGGCTGGTTTCCAAGAATTCCAATATGTCATTAGCATCAAGAATAATGAATCTTGCGCTCGAATGATACAAAAAAAGTCTTGCTTTTTCTGAATGTATTAGTAACTGGAATTACGCGGTAACGTAGACATCGTGTAGAGTGGACTCCCCGTCACAAGGAGAGTCCTGAATGAGTCTATCAAAACGATTTATGCAAATGGTTAAAGCAGCCATTCGAGC
>JANNEE010000689.1:0-2165 GCA_031388325.1 Deinococcales bacterium | reverse complement strand
CATTATCGCTGGTAATCTGGCATAAATTTCTTTCAGACCGCCAGCGATAATGGGCGTAAGCACGGTTGGCTTCTGCCATACGTTCGACATCATCTTTCTTCTTGATTGCCCCGCCGCGACCTTGGGCAGCATCGAGGATTTCTCCTGCGACGCGCTCAATGGCGGTGCGCTCTGGGCGGGTATTGGCAGCCCCGACCAACCAACGCAGCGCAAGGCTTTGTTGACGGCGAACTGAGACTTCGACTGGAACTTGGTAGGTGCTTCCACCAACGCGGCGGCTACGAACTTCAACGCGGGGTTTGATGTTATCAAAGGCGCTCTTAAAGACACGCATTGGTTCTTGACCGCTTTTATCTTGAATCAGGCGGCACGCGCCGTAAAAGATTTTACTGGCAAGGTTCTTCTTGCCGCGTTCCATCAGGCGGTTGATTAAACTCGAGACGATGACATCGTTATAAACGAGGTCTGGTTGAATAACCCTTACTTCTGCTTGGCGACGACGTGACATGGTTTACCCCTTACTTCTTCTTGGCTGGGGCTGCGCCTTTAGCGCCCGCCTTGGCTTTCTTCGTACCGTACTTGCTGCGGCTCTTATTGCGGTCTTTGACACCTTGGGTATCAAGTGTTCCGCGAATAATGTGGTAACGCACACCCGGCAAGTCCTTTACACGTCCACCACGAATCAAAACAACACTGTGTTCTTGGAGGTTGTGTCCTTCACCCGGAATATAAGCGGTGACTTCAAAAGCACTGCTCAGACGCACACGGGCAATTTTACGAAGCGCCGAGTTTGGCTTCTTCGGGGTGGTGGTCTTGACCACGGTACAAACACCACGGCGGAATGGGCTGCCTTTGAGCGCTGGGACTTTGCTCTTTTTCACCAGCACACGGCGACCTTTTCTTAATAATTGCTGAACTGTTGGCATTCGACTCCTTCTCGAGTTCGACTACGGGTTTCTAATGTCCCCCGCAGTTGCTCTTTTTTTGCCTTTGTTAATTTCAAAGGTAATGGCTTTATTAGCCTCGAGCAAACCGTGGAAGTGTACTCGAGGCAAGTAAAAAACGCAAGGGGCAAAAAAGAATCAAGACCTTTTGGCATTCGCCAACGAATTTGTTAGACTTATCGCACGCACATTGCAAGGAGGCATCATGTTTGAACTATCTATGCTCGAGAAGGTTATGTTTATATTGGTTGCAGCGGTTTTTGGTTCGTGGGGCATCCTCTATTTTTACCGAATTTACCAAGCCATTTCACGCGGCTCACCAGATAGCGAAGACCGTTTTGATAACCTACCAAGTCGCATAGGCGCGGCGCTCTGGACAACCATCACCATGTCTCGAGTCTTCAGAGACCGCTTTTGGGTGAGTGCCTTGCACTCTGGGATTTTCTTGGGTTTCACCTATTATTTGTTGGTCAATGTGGTGGACGGCTTAGAGGGTTTCTTTGGTTTTCATGTCAAAAGTAACACTTGGTACACAGCCCTGTATTTGCTGAGTGCCGATTTATTAACTGGGGCGATTTTATTTGGTGTGATTGGCTTGTGGCTTCGGCGCTTTTTTACAACGGATGGCGCAAAAACCTTTTCGTTTAATCCGCGTACCCTGCTGCATGAAGCGATCAAAAACGGAAAAATCCCCATGGACAGCGGCATTGTCTCAGGGTTTATTGCTTTTCATGTCGGAATGCGTTTTCTTGGACAAGGCTTAAAGTTGCTCGAGTCTGACACAAATCCAGATATATTTCAGCCCTTGGCAAGTCTGATGGCTGGGGTAATTGCGACGCTTGCTCCATCCGAAAGTTCAATTATTACTGGGCTGCATATTACGTTTTGGGGCGCACTTGGTAGCATTCTGGTGTTTTTGCCATATTTTGCGCGTTCTAAACACATTCACATTGCCACAGCTACCATCAATTATGCCCTCGAGCGGCGGCGTGATGGGCAGCCTTTAAGCAGTGGCGTGATTCCATTTATGGATTTAAGTGTTCTCGAGTCCGAAGAGCCTAAAGTTGGGGCGCTGAGGCTCGAGGATTTAAGTTTTCCGAGGCTGCTCGATGCCTACGCCTGTATTCAGTGCAATCGTTGCCAAGATGTCTGCCCAGCCAATGCAACTGGCAAGGCGTTAAGCCCAGCCGCACTCGAGATTAACAAACGCATGGAACTCAA
>JANNEE010000684.1:0-2494 GCA_031388325.1 Deinococcales bacterium | reverse complement strand
ATTTTGGGGCTGGTGTGATTGTGGCTGTTTTGGACACGGGTGTAGACGTATATCACCCAGGGATTTTTGGGCGTTTAATCGAACCTACCAAGCGTTGGAATTTTGTGGACAAAAATAATAATGTCAATGAGATCAGTGGAGGCGCAGGGTACGGACACGGTACTGCCGTGACTGGCATTATTTTACAGGTTGCACCCAAAGCCACAATTATGCCACTTAAGGTTTTAGATGCAAATGGGGCTGGCGACTTAGACAATGTGATTGCCGCGATTGATTACGCGGTTAATAATGGCGCTCGAGTGATCAATATTTCCTTAGGTTCACATCAATTTTCAGATGCCCTATGGACAGTGATTAACAATGCCATCGAAAATAAAGTTTATGTTGTGGCGGCTGTAGGAAACGAAGGGCAATCTAATTCCGCCGATTATCCGGGGGCGCTGGGCTATAGGCGACCAGGTTATATGGTTGGGGTTGGCAGTGTCACTGCTAACGACCAATTGTCGAGCTTTACCAATCGTGGTGGAGATGTGTTTATGTACGCTCCGGGTGAAAATGTTCCAACTTTAGCCCCAAATTTCCAAACTGCTAATGCCACAGGTACTTCGTTTTCCACACCTCTGGTGGCGGGAGCATTGGCTTTGGCTTACAGTGAAGCCACAACTTCAGAAGCCCGAGAAGGTATTGGCAATACATTATGGAATTCTAACGAGCGAAATCGTTTATGGTGGCGATTTTATAGAAATGCGTTCATTTGTGACCTCTTAGGCAATACTTGGTGTCATAGCGAAGGTGGACTCGACGTTGAAAGGTTACTTCTGCAAATGTCTGGTTTTGTCCCGGCAGTCCAAAAAAGCACCGTGGACTTTATTCGCAATGGCAACTTTGAACTTGGTGGGTTACAGGGTTGGACATCCTCTAGTTTTGTTGGCTATGACTACAACTCATTTTCTGGGGATTACGCGGCGGCAATTTATGGCACAGGCAACCTTAGCCAAAAAATAACTGGCTTAACCCCAAACACCACTTATCGCTTAACTGGGTGGACGCAAGTAAATAGACTGACTTCTTCGGTTCGTTTTGCGGTTCGTAACTTTGGTGGGACTTCGGTCATTGCTTCTAGTAATCAATTTAGTTTTGGGAATCTAAAACCACTCAGTCTAATCTTTACTACGGGTTCGTCGAGTACCACGGCTGATGTCGTGATTGAAAAAACTTTAGGAAAAGATATGGGTTGGATTGATCTTGTGACCCTCATCCGCAACTAGGCAACATAAGACCCCTATCCTCACTCACTGATTCAAGGCGAAACCATATGACTAATCAAAGCCAAATTCAGGAACTCAATCAAACGGCTTGGCAATTGCGCCATACTGACCGTAAGGCTTGCGAAACACTCAGTCGCCAAGCCCTAGAATTGGCTGAATCGAGCAACGATAAAATCGGTCAAGGTTTTGCCTTGCGCTCCCTTGCTCATTGCTGTGTTACAACTGGACAACCTGAACAAAGCCTTGAATTATTAACCCAAGCCCTCGAGATAGCCCAAACCCAACAAAATCAGCTACTCGAGCGTGACTGCCTAAATTTGCTGGCAGGGGTTCATAACTGGTTTGGTGATTTAGAACGGGCTGTTGGTCTGGTCAGTCAAGCCTACCGCCTGAGTATGCTCCTACAAGACGATGCCCAAATTAGCTCGTGCTTAAACAACATCAGTCTGATGTACCACCAACTCGGTCAAAACCTGACTGCCCTTGAGTACGCCCAAGAAGCCATTCAACAAGCCGCCAACACGGGCGACCAAGTACGCGAGGCGATTGCCCTATCAAATGCGGCGTTGGCATCAAGTGGATTATCCCAATTTGCAGAAGGGTTAAGCACCATCGAAAAATCACAAGCCCTTTGCCAAGAATTAGGTCTCGAGGAATTACAACTCCGCAACCGAGTCAACCGAATCGAAATCTTGATTGGCTTAGAAAACCTAGCAGAAGCCCAGTCCGAAGTGAGTCAATGCTTAGAAATTGTACGCACCTTAGAGATTGCCGAAGGCGAAGCCCAAAGTTTGCTGCTGCAAAGCCAGATTCATCTAGCCCAAGCCAATTATAGCCAAGCCCAACAAACCGCAAGTCTTGCCCTCGAGATTGCACGCACCGCTAAGATGCGCGGACTAGAAGCCAAAATTTGTTCTGAACTTGCCCAAGCTAATAAAGGCTTAGAGCAGTATGCCATTGCCCTCGAGTACACCGCTCAAGCCCAAGCCATCGAAGCCGAAATGCGAACCGAAGGCGCACACCGTCGGATGCGAACCTTATCAAAACTCAATCTGGTGGATCGGCTCGAGAGTTTACTGCGCTTGGAGCGGGTTAGTTAAACCAAAAATACTAAAAGCCAAATGAACCTGCTGATTTTTGTGCAAAACCCTTGCAATTTCACCTATGCTCTTATGTATGAAGATTGAACGGGTTGAACTGCTTGGCTTACCTCTGGATTTAATCAC
>JANNEE010000683.1:0-5945 GCA_031388325.1 Deinococcales bacterium | reverse complement strand
GTGACCCTGACCTCGAGCCATGTGCAACCACAAGCAAACCAACTCCGACCTCAAATCATCAATGGTACGGTGGTAGCCAATGCCAGTATGTACCCTTTTCAAGTGGCATTGGTCAATAAAAACAACACTGGGTTTGCATTTTGTGGCGGGTCTCTGATTGCCCCGCGCTGGGTTTTGACAGCCGCTCATTGTTTCTTTGATGGTCAAACCCCAACCAGTCAAGCTGCTGATATTCAGGTGCGTTCTGGCGTAACTGATTTAGCAGCCGACCCACCTCAAGGACAATTTCTGGATGTAACTCAAATCATTCGTCATCCTGATTATGCCAATCCCAGTGGTCTAAATAACGATATGCTGCTCTTAAAACTAGCAGCCAATGCCACAGCTACGCCAATCATCCCCGCCAGTGCGTCTGAAACCAATTTAAATTCGGCTGGTACGGCTGCACGAGTCATCGGTTGGGGACGCACCAGCAATGGTGGACCCGTTTCTACGGTGCTGCGTGAAGTTGGACAAGAAATTGCGACTGATGCCGCTTGCCAAGTAGCTTGGAATGCAACCAGTAAAATGTTGTGTGCCAAAACACCAGCAGGCGACAATATTGTGCGTGAATCCTGCCAAGGCGATAGCGGTGGACCACTCTTTACCCAAAATCCTCTGCGCCAAGTTGGTGTGGTTTCTTTTGGTAGCCAAACCTGCGAAGAAATCAACACGCCCGGTGTATACGCTCGAGTCACCGAATTCGATGCTTGGCTTGTCACCAATACGGGGCGCTCTGCCAGCGATGGGGCAATCACCATCAATTTAACCGCCAACACCACCAATGCGGGTATTGGTGTGCGGCAAAGCAATTAGGTTTTACTCGAGCGCCAAAAGGCTACCTTTGCTATTTTTGGGTAGCCTTTGTTAATGCCATTCATTCTTAAATCAGGGACTTATTTTACCGAGTGGTGTTCCTTAAGTCGCTGTTGCTCTTGTTGAAGCTGCGTCTTAAACCATGCCAAACCAGTTTGATGAGCCGTGATACCGTAATCGGCTGTACCAAGTTGATAATAAGCGATTTCTTGCCACGCTTCGGGGATGGTCTGGCGGTCATAGCTGCTTTTTAGGGTTTGTAATTCAGTTAGCCCAGTTTCGATGGCTCGAGTCAGAAAAAATAGCACCTCGACGCGCTTTTGGCGTTTGATTAAACCCAAAAAGTGATAGCGTGCCAACACCGTTTCTTCTAGTCGCCCAGATGGAATTGGGGCTATGAATTGAGCCTCAAAAAAAGCCTGACCAGCGTCGGTGATGCGGTAAGTAATTTTGGCTCTGCCTTGGGTGCTGCGTTCATGAATTTCAATCAGTCCGAGCGCAAGAAGTTTTTTGACCGCCACTTGAATACTGCCTAGGCTCGAGCTATAAAACAGACTCAGACCTCTTGAGAAAGCCAGTTTGAAGTCATAAAGACTGTGGGGAAACATCATCAGTAAGCCAAGAACGCAGAATTCCACGAGTTCGATTATAAGCCCGAATAGACAAATCAAAACATTTATGTTACTAATAGTAATATGAAAAAAGGAAAAAGATTTTGGTTCGGATTGGTTTTAGGCGCACTTGTACTGACAGGCGGTTTATTCTGGGTTTTAATGACCAGCCCAATAACTGCCACCCAAGCAAAAGCAGAAATTACCCAAAGGGTTCAGGCATTACAACAAAAATCCCCGCAACTCGCCCAAACCCAAATGTTGGTGGTATCGCCAGAACTAAAATTCTCGAGTCAATTCGGGGCAAACACACCTTTTCACATTGCCAGTGTCGGAAAATTATTTACAACAGTTTTAATTGCCCAACTGGTCGAAACTGGCAGACTCAAATGGGAAACTAAACTTGCCACACTTTTACCCAAAGAAAATCTGAATGGGCTTTTTGTGGTGAATCAAACAGACCATCAAGCCGACGTGACCCTCGAGCAACTGCTAAAACACACCTCTGGGATAGCCGATTATTTTTCTGACCCAGTACAAAACGGCAAACCTTTACTCGAGCAAATTATTCTCGAGCCGCAAAAAACTTGGACACCACAAGAACTTTTAGAAGTCACTCAAACCCGCCAACAAGCCTTGTTTGCACCAGAAACGCAATTTCATTACTCGGACTCTGGTTATATTTTACTCGGCTTAATCATCGAAGCAATTTACCAGCAACCTTTTGAAACCGTTGTGCAGCAGCGTATTTTTGAGCCTTTGGGGATGGAGCAAAGTTACTTTCCGTTTCGTACCAAACCCAAAAAAGGCATAATTCAACTCAGCCCAGTTTGGGTGGGTGGCACTGACCTAAGTCAATCCCCAGCGCTGACCGTTGACTGGGCTGGCGGCGGGATTGCCAGCACCACAGCCGATTTGCTAAAATTTGCCCAAGCCTTAAGTGCAGCAAAATTACTGACTGCAAAAACGCTCGAGTACCTCAGCCAGCCACTTAATCGCTTCGAGCAGGTCATCGGTTATGGGCGCGGGATGATGCGCTTAAAGTTTGCCGATTTCTTTCCACTGCTTCAATTTCCGGACATGATTGGACACATCGGCGTATTGGGGACTCAATTGATGTATGACCCAAAAAGCAAAACCACGGTGGTTATTTCTTTAGGCTCAACTGGTTACATGGAAGATAGTGTCAGGCTGCTAATCGAGACCCTTGGTATCCTTGGGCGTATCAAATCCTAGAGATATTGAGGGCATGGAACAAATTATTCTTGCCAAGGTCATTACTTGATATTCATTCTCAAATCAGGGAATTATTTTTTACTTGCCTCTAAGTGCAGTGTCGGACAAGTCGGTAGACTTGGCGAGCTATGCGAGTACCGAAAGGTGCTTGGTCGTGGAGTCCGTAGTCTCGAGGTACGATGAGTCGAAGGACTTAAACGACAAAGCACTAAGCCCTTAAAACCACATGTTCAGCACTGAATCCGGGTCCCATTGCCGTTAAAAGGGCGTACTCATTTTTTGGAATGGGTTGCTGCATAAATTTCTCCAAAATGAATAAGACAGTCGGGCTGCTCATGTTGCCGTGGTTCTCGAGGATATTTTTGGAATGCTCGAGTTTTGTATCGGCGATACCTAGGGCTTCACAGAAGGCTTGCATGACTTTTTCGCCGCCGGGGTGAGTGATGAAGTGCCGGATTTGCTCTAAAGTTAAGTTAAATTGCTCGAGACAGCGCAATACATCGCCTAGGATATGTTTTTCGACCACCAAAGGCACGCTTTTGGAAAGCAGGACTTTGAAGCCTGTATTCACAATTTCCCAACCCATGACTTCTTCGGTGTCATCCCATAGGGTACTCGAGCCGCCTAGGACGGTTAATCCTGTACCGAGTTGGTCGGATAAAATTACGGCGGCTGCACCATCAGCAAAGAGGCTGGTACTGACCAAATTAGCTCGGCTTGGGTCGTTGGCTTGAAAAGTCAGGCTCGAGCATTCAACCGCGACCAGTAAAACACGGCTGTTTGGTTTGGCGCGGATGTACTCGGCGGCTCGGTTTAAGCCGGCTGCACCTCCAGCACAACCAAGTCCCCAAATCGGCAGGCGCATGGCGTGGCGGTTGATGCCTAGGGTTTTGATCAACCAACTGTCCAAGCTGGGGGTAGCCAGTCCGGTACTCGAGACAAAAATAATCGCACTCAGTTGGTCGGCGCTTAGCCCAGCTTTCTCGAGCGCGATTTTTGCAGCCCGTTCAGAGAGTTCACGGGCTTGCTCGACATAAATTTGGTTGCGTTCAGTCCAACTTCGCAGTTCGTAATACCACTCGAGTGGAGCGCTTAGGTAGCGACTTTTGACATGACCATTGTCAAAAACACCAAGTAAACGTTCTAAGTCCCTTGAAGTGTTCTTAAAAATCGCGCCAATCAAATGCCGCACGGCATCTTGGCTAACTTTGTGTGGCGGTAAGGCTGTGCCAACGGCAAGAATACGAGGCTCAGGCATTATTCATCACTTTCTGGGGTTTCGCAGGTTTCGCGGTAGACATATTGCGATAATTTCTTGCGGTGCCGACTGCTCCAATCGATGGTTGGACGACGATTACCCTCTTTTAAGTAGCCAAGTCGGTAAACTGCCATGAGTTCCAAATGCTCTGGGACTTTCAGAATACTTTTCATTTTCTCCCAGCACTCTGGGATTTCCATTGGGGTGCTGATAAATTGAATCCCCATACCAAGCGCATGGGTCGAAAGCCAAATGTTTTCCATAGCTGCGCCCATACCGAAAATACTGTAAAAACCTGATAACTTACCGGGAATGTACTCGGCTTTGTCAAGCATCACACCCAAGAGCAACGGGCTACCTGCCACAAGGTCTTTGTTGTCTTTACCAAGCATTTTTGGCACACCCAAACTCCGCATAATGTTTACCCCTGTCGGTGACATCACTTGTTTAGCAAAGGGTTTTAAGGGACCCGGTAATTGGTCAAAGTGAATCCCGTCGCCACGTGCCGCTAATTCTGCCTCCGAGAAGCGAAAATACGGTCTGTAGCGGTCAAAAAATAACCCTTCTTGAATTAAGCGCTCCATCGAGTACCCTGCTAATTCTGCCACCTCGAGAATACGGGCTTTCTCTTCACACAGCACAAACCGCCACGGTTGCGAATTAAAATGACTCGGCGCTCTGGAAGCCGCTTCCATCAGGGTTTTTTGGTGTTCACGACTGACTGGACGCGGGTCAAATGGTCCGTTGGTGGTTTTGCGGTTTCGCAGCACTTCAAAAAAATCCATTGGCTTACTCCTCGACTAATACTGCATTCTACTGGTTTGAGCCAATAATCATGTCCCCCTAGGCTTCAAATCAAAAGCAGAACATAGCCCAGTAAACCTGATATGGTCAGTAGTGCGTGGGGTCTCGAGCCACCCTTAAAACGTGGTAGTACAGTTAAGCAAATCAGGGTTGGAATCATCACCCACCAACGCAAACTCGAGAAAGCACTGGCAATGGCAGCCACAAAAACACAAAAGTACAGGGCATGATGCACCCATTTAGCACGCCGTAAATGGTACAGGCGCAATTGTAAACCCAGTCCTAGGCAGAGGTTTATTAAGTAAAGTGCGACTCCCAGCCACGGTGTCCAAATCGGCATAGCATAGTTTACAAAGTCTTGGTGTGATGGATGACCAAATGACCCACTCGAGAAAGTGTATAATTCTGACCAGCACTGCTGTCCCCTCCCAGATAGCAGTGCCTTTTTATTTTCAGAGAACAGTGTTTACTTATTTTTCAGGGAAAAATCAGGTAACTTCAGTAGAATACCCTATGAAAGCACGGGTTTTACTGATTGAAGATGATGTGGCGGTTCGCGCATCGCTGGCTTTGGGCTTGCGGCTCGAGGGTTGTGAAGTGCTAGAAGCTGAAAATGGGGCAGTTGGCTTAAAGCTGCTCGAGCAGCTGCCTGATGTGGTGCTGCTCGACATTGTGCTGCCCGGCATGGACGGTTTTGGGGTTCTCGAGCATATCAGGGCGCGTTCGGTTGTGCCAGTATTGATGCTGACCGCGCTTGATGAAGTCAGTGCCAAGGTGCGTGGCTTAAAAGCTGGGGCAGACGATTATGTGGTTAAGCCCTACAGTTTATCCGAGATTCTAGCCCGCATCGAAGCCCTGTTGCGGCGCAGTAAAACCGAAGTGATTCGCAGTCATTTTGCCGATGTGGTACTGGACTTTGTGACGCTCGAGGCGAGGCGTGGCGGACAATTACTCGAGGTTACACCCAAGGGTTTTCGTTTGCTCCAAGTGCTTTTTGAACATCCGCAAAGGGTCTTAGCCAGAGAATCTTTAATGCGAGCCGTTTGGGGGCAAGAAGTAGACCCCAACACCTTAGATGCCTTGGTTGCGGCGCTGCGTCGTAGCCTTGGTACACCAAACCTGATTCAAACCGTGCGTGGTGTTGGTTATGCCTTGCGAATGAACGGGGCGACCTCATGACC
>JANNEE010000669.1:0-3055 GCA_031388325.1 Deinococcales bacterium | reverse complement strand
GGGAAAAAGACAAGGAGGAAGGATAAAAGAGGAATAGGGTATTGGCTGCTTTCCTCTTTTATCCAAAAGCCCTATTTTATTCGGAACAAAGCACATTTTTCTTTGAGGGTCTGGGCAATGCTGCTGCCAGAACGGTAGACTGCTGTTCCTGTGTAGGCTTTATCCAATGCACCTTTTAGGTCAAAGCTGCAAATAAACGAATCTGTGCCAAGGCTCAGTTCTAAAGTCATGCGGTTCTCTGCTGAGTTATAGAACATAAAGGCATCACCACTAACTGTGCCGCGTTTCACAGTCCCTCGAGCCACTCCTGCGGCTAGACGTTGTAGCGAAATATCAAAACTGAGGTTGCCAACTCGAGCCAACCAAGTCTGCCCGACTTCGATTTTGGGCGACCAAACCAGTGCCAAAGCTGCTGCGGGAGGTTTGACATCGGTGGCTGTTCCATTGGTTGGGCTAACCACGGCGGGTGGGGTGACAACTGGCGGCGTGACTACGGTTGGTGTGACTGGTGGGGTAATGGGTGTAACTCCAGTTGGTTGAATCGAAAGCGGTGACACAGGAGAGTTTGTCCAAGTTGCAATACACAACGACTCGAGTTTTTCAAATGGTTTATTCAAGTCTTTTTTATAAGAAGCCCCAATCATCGTTACATCAAGCGGATTGTTGCCCAAGGAATTCTGCGAAAACTGACACAAATACCCTGTGCCATTCTTAGCACTTAAATACAAATTGGTGACATCATCTTTTTTCACATAATAAAAAAAGACTTGATAATCACTGGTTTTTTCGGTGGTGGCTTTGGCAGTACCGATTGGATCGCCATCTTTATCCCGAGCGGCAAGCGCAATATCCCATTGACCGACTGGCTCGAGGGTCAGTGTCCAACGTTGCCCAAGGGCTAATTTAGGAGGCCAGCCAATTGGACTGACCACGGGTTTAGGCGTGACTGGTTGGGCAACTGGTGTGGTGGGTTGGGTAGGCGTAGTGGGCTGAGTGGTCTGTGCCAGAACTGCACCTGACAGAACCAAGGCACTCAAAGTTAGAAATAAGGATTTCATCTAAACTGTACTCTGACAAACCCGCATGAGTGGCAAACCTAAGTTTTGATGAATGACTCTCATTATTGCAAGGATTTGACTTTCTCGAGAACATCATCGGCATGAAGTGTAAAATCCCCAGCGTTGGTTTCGATATGCTCCAAGACCACCATTCCAGCCTTATCAATCAAAAATGTAGCCCGTTTACTGATACCACGTTCCTCGAGTGCCACGCCGTAAGCCTTGGCAGCCGTCAAGGTCATATCGGCTAAAAGTGGCACTTCGATACCATATTCTTTTGCCCATGCTTTATGACTCCAGAAACTATCGCGGTTGACTCCAAGAATCGTGGTCTCGAGGTCGGCAAAATCCGATTTCATGGCACTGAACTCTGGAAGCTGCATACTACAAGTTGGCGAAAAATCCAGTGGATAAAAAATCAAGAGTACATTTTGCTTATCCTTAAATTGCTCCAAAGAAATATCTTCACCAGTGTGGGCTTTTAAGTTAAAAGTTGGCGCGGCTTGTCCAAGTAGACTCATGAGGGGAGTTTAACATGCCGATGTCAGGCATTTATAACAACGGTTTTTTGGGGTCACGCACGGGCAGTGTTAAACGATACCGCCGCGCTGCTAATCTCGAGAAGAGCGTGGCGGCTGCCCCAAACCCTAGCACCCATTCGCTCGGGGCAATTGGCGTTAAAAAAAACACGACCACACAACCCAGTGCGGCGGTACTGGCGTATAACTCACCGGGTAAGAAAATCCTTGGTACATCCCCCGCTAAAATGTCGCGGATGACCCCACCGCCGACCCCAGAGACCGTACCAATAAAAATGACACCCAATAAACCAAAACCCAGTTCCATGCCACGTTGCGCCGCCGTTGCCGCAAATAAACTTAAGCCCAGCGCATCCAAGAACTCGAGTTCAGTTTCGCGTTTCTCGAGCCGCCGAAAACCCACAAAACCCAGCAATGCCCCGATAATCGCCGCCCAGAGCAAGCGTTCATCACGAAACCAAGAAGCGGGCAGCAAACCCGTTAAAGTGTCACGCAGAGCGCCACCGCCCACCGCCGTGACGCACCCCAGCACAATCACCCCAAGTAAGTCAAAGCCTTTTCGTACCCCGAGCATTGCGCCAGAAGCGGCAAAAACAATTGTGCCAATTAAAGAAGCAATCTCGAGGGCAGACATAAATGTACTTTAACCTCCAGTGGCATAAAACATCACTTCTCAGGTATGCTCTAACAAACGTTCGCTTAAGGAGAATTACATGCCCATATCCCGTTTCTATGATGTCAAACGCGACGCTGCTGGTCAGCGCTTTCTCGAGGTCAATGTGACTGGTTTTACGTTGTTGCGTTTACCACTGATGAATAAAAGCACGGCTTTTACACTCGAGGAACGAAGGCTTTTGGGGATTGAAGGCTTGCTCCCACCACATGTGAACTCAATCGAAGAACAAAAAACAAGGGCTTACGAGCGGGTCAAAGCCTACGGCGAACCCATCGAAAAACACATTTATTTGCGTAACCTTCAAGACCGTAACGAAGTGCTTTTTTACGCGCTGCTCGAGGATCACATCGAAGAGATGCTGCCTTTGCTCTACACCCCAACAGTCGGCGACGCGGTGAAGCTCTTTAGTCATATTTACCGTTTTCCACGCGGTTATAGTGTTTCTACCGACACAATTAGCCGTTGTGCTGACAGTTTAGGTAATGTCCCACTCGAGGATGTGCGAATGATTGTGGCGACCGACTCGAGTGCCATACTTGGAATTGGCGACCAAGGCTTTGGCGGCATGGCAATCAGCATTGGTAAACTGAGCTTGTACACTGGGGCGGGTGGTGTCGCCCCCGATAAAACCCTGCCAGTTGGTTTAGATGTTGGTACAGACCGCCAGAGTTTACTTGATGACCCGTTGTACCTTGGTGTGCGCCACAAGCGTTTAACGGGCGAAGCCTATGATGCTTTTATAGACCAATTTGTGCGTGATGTTTCGGCGCGTTACCCAAAAG
>JANNEE010000620.1:0-1950 GCA_031388325.1 Deinococcales bacterium | reverse complement strand
GGTTGCTAAAGACTTGCCAAGCTCGACAAACAAGGTGTAGATAATGTACAAAAATGGAATGGTGCTGAGTGTACCCCAGAGTAAACGTGTGCCAGTGTCGCTCGAGATTTCGCCCGGATAACCCAATGCAATCATGGCGAGGGCAGCCACCACCAAACGCCAAATCATGCCCGAGGCAACACTACTTGCCAATGCCAAGACAGCCACAGCTTCGACCAATAAGAGTGGTACGGTCAAGACCCAATCGGCGTAACGATAAGCATCGTTGAAAGGAATACCTGTGGCTTTGTAAACCCCATCAGCAAACACGTAGGCTTCTTTCCAAGAATCAAAAATACGCACGTAATGGTAACAAGCCACTGCCACGACCAATGCCGAAACCAGCATTGCAGGTTGGTATTTTATACCTAGGTTTTGCTTACCCAAGACAAAGAAAATAAATGATGCACCCATGGATGCAATAGCAATAGAAAGCAATTGATACACCAAACCGAATTCACCTGAACTGAGTTCCAAAGGGGCAGCAAGTGCCGCACCACTGACGAATAAAGTGCCGACGACGAACGGAATTATTTTTTTCATATGTCTCCTTCGACAATAAGAGACCACAGGTGAGAACCGAGTAAACCAAACCATTTTTCAAGGTTTAATAGACTAAAGTCATACCTTCTGGACATTTAGAATCCTAATCCTTAAGACTTAGTAGACACAGTCAAAATGGCTACGATTAAATTTATACATGCGAACCTATTGAAATGCGATTCAAAATACTAAACCAAGCAATTTTGTATAAGGTTAGATATAGCCTACTCGCCATTTTGCGTATCTCGAGCCGTGCAAACTCGTGTAGACTGTGGTTGTGAATGAAGTACCTAATTTAGATTTAACAAAAATTCTTCGTGGTGGCTCTGATGTTTCTAGCGAAGGTGAAACCAGTCTGCTCGAGTACACTGTACCAACTACCCACGGACTCCAGACCAATGTTGTACCTTTGCTTGGTGTAGCGGATTGGCGAGCCATTGCTTCGCATGTTGGCGACAACGAATACTGGTTGGCGGGAACAATCAGGGCTACCTTAAACCTTGATTGTGGGCGTTGTTTAGACCCTGTATCTTATGACCTCGAGGCTCGGTTGGAGAGTTTATTGCGTTTTGATTCTAAAATCGAAACACCAACAAGGTTGGTGGACAATGACGAAGAAGTGATTGTTTTTGGGAATCCAATCATAGACTTAACGGCGCTGTTTGCTGAAGCGCTTAGTTTAGAGATTCCAGCGATGGTCAAATGTAAATCCAAATGCAAAGGCTTATGCGCCCAGTGCGGCGCAAATCTAAACCGCACAACGGCTTGTACTCAGACTCGAGCCGATTGCCCTGTGTTTGGTGAGCAAGCAGATAAGCGCGAGAATCCGTTTGCTGCCTTAAAAGACTTATTTAAGGACTAAACTTTGTAATTGCTTGCTTTCCACTCGAGAATTCTGGCAGTGATGGCGTTGCGAATTTCCCTAAATTTTTCTAAGGTATCCTCATCACTACCCACAAATGCGGCTGGGTCTTCAAATGCCCATGATAAACGGTATGAAACACCCGGAAAAATCGGGCAATTGGCTTCGGCTCTCGAGCAAACGGTGATGATGTAATTAAAGTGATGATGCCCAAGCATTGGAATCACACCTTTGGCAAACATTCCTTCGGTGCTAATTCCCATTTCCTCGAGTACCCGCACGGTGTACGGGTTCAAGACTCCCGGCTCGAGACCAGCGCTGGTGACTGCAAATTCATCTGGGGCATGATGACGCAGTAAAGCATCTGCCATTTGACTGCGGGCGGTATTGCCAGTGCATAAAAACAGAACTGATGGTTTTTTCATGGGTTCACTTCCTTTGATTCGTTTGTCTCGAGGGCTTCTGCTGTAAAAGCACCAAGAGCAGCCCCAAGGATTGGCGCTGCC
>JANNEE010000396.1:0-2446 GCA_031388325.1 Deinococcales bacterium | reverse complement strand
AAGGCGAAGGTCAAAGGGTTTACTTTTGCCTTTGCCTTTCGCCTCTAATCATCAGCGGCTTGGGCGGACATGGTAGTCGCAGCTTGCTGCACAGCTTTGACGATGTTGTTGTAGCCCGTACAACGGCATAAGTTGCCGCTTAGCCCTTCGCGGATTTCGTGTTCGCTTGGGTTGGGGTTCTGCTCGAGCATCGCAAGGCTGGTCATCATCATCCCGGGGGTGCAGTAACCGCATTGCAAGCCGTGTTGATCCCAAAAAGCCTGTTGGATTGGGTGTAGAACACCGCCAGGCGCAAGGGATTCAACTGTTTTAATTTGATGACCTTCTGCCATGACTGCAAACACGGTGCAGGATTTGACAGGCACACCATCCATTAAAACAGTACAGACACCGCAACTGCTCGAGTCACAGCCGACGTGTGTGCCGGTCAATTTGGCTTGCTCACGAATAAAATGCACCAAAAGGGTGCGGTTCTCAACTTCAGCAATGTGGGATTTACCATTGATGCTCAGACTGATTTGGCTCATGCGGATACCCCCAAGCGTTGTAAGGATTCTTTGATGCCTCGAGCCACCAAGACCCTTGCCATGTCTTTTTTGTACTCGGCAGAACCGCGTTGGTCAGCGTTGGGACTGGCAATTTTTGGCGCTTCGGCAGCCGCCGCTTTAATCAGTTCTAAACTTGGACGTTGACCAACCAGCATCGCTTCGGCAACACTGACGCGCATGGCAATATGACCAACCGCCGTAATCGCAATTCCTGCTTGGCGGATTGTGCCATCACTATTCATGGATAACTGCACAGCAGCAGCACAAGTGGCATAGTCACCAACTTTACGTTCGATTTTTTGATAACTGCCTTGGGTATGGGCATCTGGGATGGGAATTCGCACCTCAAGCGCCATTTCGCCCTCTAAAATGGCAGTGGTAAATGAATCCACCAAGAATTCATCTATTGGGATTTCCCTTGTGCCATTTACGCCACGCACCACCATTGTAGCTCGAGCAGCCAGCGCGGTTGCCGTCCAGTCGCCCGATGGGTCATTGTGACAGATGCTACCGACAACTGTTCCCATGTGGCGCACAATTGGGTCAGCGACGACCTTTGAAACCGCCGTAATCAGGCTGTACCGCGCCAAAATGTTTTGGTCAAACTCGAGAGCAGCATCACGGGTGGTTGCGCCAATCACCAAAAAACCATCTATTTCGTGTAAATAAGAAAGTTCTTTAATCGGGTTAATATCCACCAAAACCGCAGGGCGGGCAAGTCGGTAACGCATGGCTGGGATTAAACTCTGCCCACCCGCAAGAACTCGAGCTTCGCCGCCATGTTGTTGCAGGGCAGCAAAAGCCTCATCGGTGCTGTGGGATCGTATGTACTCGAAGTTTGCTGGAAACATCTGTCACGCTCCTAGAATAGAATTCTCGAGCTTACCGATAAAAGCAGCTTGCCTCGAGTTAGTTTTGATTCTGAATTAGTCTAGCGCAAAAGAAAGGCAGACAGTTGTAACTCGAGCTACGGAAAAAAAAATGATTCATGACCGATTCTTAAAAACGGTAGACAAAACCCAGTCCGCCGTAACAGAGCGCATGGTCTAAGTTGATACAGATGCCATCAGCGTAAATAAAAGGCTCAGTGACTTCACTAACCTCAAGTTGGCAGAGTCTAAAAATAGGTGTGTGTCCGTGAATAATTCGGGTCGCACCAAACTGAGCCGCAAATGCTCGAGCAATATCCGTTGATTCATAGGCAAATGCCAGTCGTGAACTAAAGCGTTCTTCTAATTTGTCAAGTTCATCTATATTTGCTTGCTTCAAAATTTCTTGAATTGAAGCATTTATATTTTCGATACTGTCACCGTATTCCAAATAAAATTCACTATCGGCGTGGATCAATAAAGTTTTTCCTATTTTGTGCATCACAGGACGATGCTTAAGCCACTCGAGATGATGCTTTTCAATACGCTGCAAGTCGTTTTCACGTCCTCCAGCATTGCGTAACCACATTTCTTTGAAAGTCATACGCTGACCATACTTTAATAAATCTTTGCGTAATTCATCACCAAAATAATAAGCCTCGAGCATAATCAAATCGTGGTTGCCAAGTAAGGCAATCACTTCGCCACCCGCACTTTTGGCTTGGGTCTCGAGGTTCATGATAAAGTCCAGCACACCAATGCCGTCCTCACCTCTGTCCATATAATCACCAAGAAAAATCAGACTCGAGTTTCCAGCACTCCAATTTCGGCTCGAGTCAATAACATCTTCACGCTCGAGTAAATTGAGTAACTGCTTAAAACAGCCGTGAATATCCCCGACGGCAATATTGGTTTTTCGGGATAAATCCAAACTCACTTTTTACCCTTTTACCCTTTTACGCTTTTACCCTTTGCCTTTTGCCCTTCGCCTCTATTTAAGCCCGCCCTCGAGGGTTTTGGTGACTCGAG
>JANNEE010000606.1:0-3445 GCA_031388325.1 Deinococcales bacterium | reverse complement strand
GACTTTGGCATACAGGCGTTCAAAGCCACTGGTTTTCTCGAGTTCAATTCTACGATTCTCGATTTGGTCAGCTAAGTTCATGATTGAATCAAACTGCCAAATATACTGTTCGTCGGTATCGTTTTTATAAATATTTCGGGTATTAGAACGTAATAAATTTTGTTTTAAGTCTCTCAAATCTTGTTTGTTGCATAAAAATCCTAGCAGCACAGCTTCTAACCTTGTTGTTCGGGTATAATCTTTTTCGTTTGGGTAGGGTGGTGATGTAAAAACTGCGTCTATACTGTTCGCTTCGAGATAAGAACTGACTTCTCGAGCATCGCCTTTTATCACTTGGCTTTGGGGTGCTTGTGGGTTTTGTAGCAATCCCAAATCGGTGGTCATGGTTTGGATGTGCTTGAGCCAGTCTGTGTAAACATCCGCGTCTTCTTTTTTCTTGGCAGACACACCAATTTCAGGTCCAAACCGCAAGTTGCTGGCATTTGTAACAGCCGTTTTAATCAGGGCTAACATGGCATGGTCAAAGTAACGTGGGTCTTTTAACTCGAGTAAAGCCTGTTTTAGGCTCAGGATTTTTTGTAAGGGCTTTGGGCTAATTGAATCTGTGAGCAGTAAATCATGGGTTTCGGCGCTCAGTTGCTCGGTGTAATTTTGAGCATTCTCTGCTACTTTAGCCACTTGTTTTGTATGCCTGAGTAAACCGTTTGGATTTGGTAGCCAATTGGTTTTGGTAGCAGATGCAAAGTGTGCTACCGGATTTCCATCTAAACCAGTGGTTTGAATACCATGTTTTTGAGCTTCGACTAGGGTTGAACCTGTGCCGCAAAAAGGATCAAACACCCAGTGCGAAGTATTTAACTTCCAAGTCGTTAAATAATCTCTGACGAGGTGAGCGGGGAAGGACAATACAAAACGATACCAGTCATGAATTCCACGGTCTGATTCGAGTAAATGATTTTCTGAACCATACCCTACTAAACGAGGTGGGCTTTGAAGCATGGTCACACCCACCTCCCGAGTAAGGTATCCGAAAAATCAAGCGACATCGTAACCTGCCCTATTTTGTAGTTGTACATCCCAAGTTGCATCTTTGTAGCCTCAAGCTTTACCTTGGTTTCGGCTTGTGCCTTTTGCAAGCTAAAGCCAATTCGCTGCTCGAGAAAAATCATCATCTTATCAGTTTAGCACCGCTTGTCATTCGTTGTCCCCTTGTCTGCCTAGTCGAGCTTCAAGTGCTTCAATGCTTGGCAAAGCCGTTTCTAATTCTTCGGGCAGATTTTCAATCAGTTGATACTCGGACACTCCAAGCGGCAGGTTCATGTTTTTCAGGGCATATTCTGCCACAAGTTTATTCTTGGTTTTGCAGAGCAGTAAGCCAATGGTTGGATTGTCGCCTTCGGTTCGTAATTCGCCGTCTACAGCCGATAAGTAAAACCCAAGTTTGCCAGCGTCTTCGGGGGTGAATTCTCGAGCTTTGAGTTCAACCACCACATAGCAATGCAGTTTGATGTGATAAAAAAGCAGGTCAATATAAAAGTCTTGTCCACCAACTTCAAGATGGTATTGATTGCCGACAAAAGCAAATCCTGCGCCCAATTCGAGTAGAAATTTTTTCAGATGCTCGAGTAAACCATATTCGATTTCACGCTCGAGCGCCTTATCGTGTAAGCCCAGAAAATCAAAGTTGTATGGGTCTTTGAGTAAGTTCTGAGCAAGGTCAGAAAGCAGTTCTGGTAGTGTTCTCGAGAAATTGGTGATGGCTTGCCCAGTGCGGTGATGCCAAGCGGTTTCTATTTGATGCTCGAGAATGGCTCTGCTTCAGCCGTTTTCAAAAGTGGCTTTGATGTATGTTTCACGCAGTTCAGGAGTTTTGCATTTGTCCAGAATGACGCAATTGTGAAACCAAGGCAATTGTGCAGCAAGTTGCTGCACAAATTCAAAATCTGGATAGGTTTGAGCAAACAATCTCATGTAGGACAAGTTTCTGCTCGAGAATCCCTTCATATCTGGAAAGGCTGCTTTCAAATCCTGAGCCAGTTGCTGCACAACTTTTGCGCCCCAGCCTTTGGCTTTTTGCGCCTCGAGAATGCGCTTGCCGATTTCCCAGTACAGCACAATCAGTTCTTTATTGACCGCTAAGGCTGCCCTTGTTCTGGCTTGTTGAACTCTGGTTTTTAAATCTGCGAGCAAATTTTCGTAAGTCTGCGTGATTTCTGTCATGCTGCTCCAAAGGCTTGCTCTAGCAAGTCCAGTACCTCGATTTGGGCTGCCCAGTGCTTCATGTACTCGAGGTCTATGTCTGGGTTAAAACGCAGTAATCCGAGGATGTCTCGCCATTGTTTTTCGCTGGTGCAGTCTGTGGCTTTGTACCATTCAAGTTTTCCGAGTAAAACATCTTCGACGCGCATAAAAGCTGGAATTGTAGTAATTCGTCTTTGCAGTGCTATACGGTCATATTCGCGTGGTTTTTGCGTAAAAAAATCTATTTTGATACCAGTGTCCAGATGCACAGTATTAAAACTCGAGTTTCGTTCTAAGGCTTCGCTAATCATTTCTTGGTCTATATAAAAGTCTTTTTGCATGGCTTCTACCAAGTCTTTAATCTGATTTCTTTTGAGTGTTACTACAATGTCTATGTCGTTTGTTGCACGGTTTTCGCCAAATCTTGAACTGGCAACTGAGCCAACAATGCCATGTGCAATACCCAATTGTTCGAGTGTATGACTGACTTGGTGTATTAAAATTTCAAATTCATTGGTACTCATGCTTGTTGCTCTTTTGTAATGAGGGCTTGACGATATTGTTCGGCTAGTTGTTTACCGTAATTGACACGAACCCATTGTATTTTGGCTTCGACTTTTGACATTTTTTGTTCAAGTTCAGTTCGAGATAAATTGATTAAGTAGACAGATTGGGCAATGGCTAATTGCATTCGTTGTTCTGGGGTTTTGGCACGTAGAATCTCGAGTTGTTTTTGGCGCATTTTTTGGTGGGTATCGTTCAGTTTGGCATAAGTAAGAGGCGGATTTTCGAGCGGCAGTGTTTTGGTATCGCGTTCCAACGCTAAGAGCATAAGCAGATTCTAGCACTGCCTGTTGAACTATTTGATGTACAGTTTTATTTCCCAATCAAGCTGACACTTCACCCGCTTGGAATTCGGTACACTAGATAAGTGACAGTTTCTGATGATTCACAATTTCCCACATCTCTTCATCCGCAATTTGCACCAGCCACACGTTTATTGTGGAGTGCTGGAATTCTCGGAGCGCTTGATGGGATTGCCAAAGCTGGTTTTCTAGCCGCCGAGGTCTGGGCAAGCCATATTACCGACTCTGGAATTCCACCTTTTTCGGTTAAAAAACGAGCCAATGAACTTGGCTTAAAATTATCCTTACATGCCCCAAGTTATGACTTAAATCCACTCTCGAGCAATTCCGAAATTCGT
>JANNEE010000601.1:0-3610 GCA_031388325.1 Deinococcales bacterium | reverse complement strand
ACAAAGAACGCTGCATTCACTGCAAACGCTGTGTGCGTTACTTTGAAGAAATTCCTGGCGAAGAAGTGCTGGATTTTATTGAACGCGGTGGGCATACCTTTATTGATTCGTACAAGTCCGAAGACCTCGCGGGTGCAAATCTTGGTAATTTTAGTGGCAACATCAACGTCCTCTGTCCTGTTGGGGCATTACTCGAAAACGTCTCGAGATTCAGTGGGCGCAACTGGGAATATGACCGTACCCAAAAAACCGATATGTCTAACGCCGATTGCTCGAGTATCTGGGTTGATTCGAGGACTGGGCGGATAGAACGAATTCGCGCTGCACATAACAAAGAAGTCAATGAAATTTGGATTTCAGACGCGCAGCGTTTTGGACATGAATGGGTGGATGCTGATGCTCGAGTCCGCACACCACTAATTCGCAAAAATGGCAAGCTCGAGCCAGCCACTTTTGATGAAGCAGTTGAAGCCATTAGAAAAGCTAATCTCGAGCCGAGCAAATTGGGTTTGTACACCAGCGCTGACATCACCCTCGAGGAAGGTGTGGCGCTTGAATCGTTTGCTGCAACCATTGCCACCATCAATATAGACCACTTCCCGCGTTACAACAGCGCTCTGGGTGGTGTCTCTCGAGCTACTTTTACTGACCTTGCCAAAAGTGACGCGATTATTGTAATTGGTGCAGATTTATACGAGGAATCTGGTACAGCCTACTTGCGAATAGAGGAGAGCTTAAAGGGTGTTATCACCTCAGATACACAATTTAATCACGGTGCGCCTTTGGCAGATTTGCGCCTCAAAGAACGTATGGACAGAAAGCGCAGCAAACTCGCGGTCTTCGCGCCAATTCCAGTGCAGCAAATGAGCCACGCTGGAATCTCGAGCTTGTACGCGGTTGGTACTGAACTCGAGCTTTTGGCACAGATTAACCAAGCTAAATCTGGCAATGACTCGAGCAACGCCCAAGCCAACGCTGCTGGTAAATTGCTGTCATCCGCTAAAAACCCTGTGATTGTACTGGGCAGCTTTGCGCTTGCTACCGATGCTGAAAAAGTGCTGGCTGCCGCTAAGAAACTCGGTGGAAAAATCATGCCGATTCCCGCAGGAGCAAACGGCGCTGGACTCGAGACTTTAGAACTTGTACCAGCCAAGAATGGTCGGATTTTTGGGCAGTGGGAAGGCTTAAAGGGCTTGTTTGTTTCGGGCAGTGCCATGACCAAGCGTCCAAAATCGCTCGAGCTTTTGGTGGTTCATACCCATACCCTGACTGGCGCGGCACTCGAGGCGGACGTGGTACTGCCAGCCCTGACCGCTTACGAGAAACGCGGTACAACCATGAACCTCGAGGGGCGCTTGTTGCCACTGGCGGGAGCAGCCGTGGATGGTGGGCAAGGCGTTGATATGATTGGTGCGTTACAAGTTTTAAGCGATGCCATGAACGCCAAACTCGAGGTTCGCGGTACTCGTAGCGCCCAGCGAATCCTGCAAGATAAATTTGGTCTCGAGATGGATAAAATCTCAAGTGAAGGTGCATTCCCAAGCAAAATCGTCTCGAGCCGTTCAGCGCCAATTGTGCGTTCTACCACTGGCGAAACCGTGCTGCTCGTGCCGCGTATGTGGTCTGAAAATATGCTCTCGAGCCAGCGTATCCGCGAAAGTGTCGGGGCAGATTACTTAACCGTCAACTCGAGCGACGCACAGAAAATGGGTGTACGTGATGGCTTTCATCTCGAGCTAGAAGTGAACGGACAGCCTCGAGCCGTGACCGTTCGGATAGATGATGCGGTTTCTGCGCCTACGCTGCCCGCTTTGAATTCAGATTTGTCTGGGGCGCTCTCGAGTGTCAAAATAGCAGTCATGGCAGGAGGCGATGATTGAAATGACTACATTGCAAAAGGTGATTGAAGATGTTCAAAAGTCAAATCCAGTGCAACTCGAGGAAATTCAGACCTTGTTGCAAAAACAAAAACGTGAACGCTTGAAAGCTGCTGCCCAAGCCCTTGCAACCAGTACCGAAGAAGAAGAGCAGGTTTTCTTAGCCAATGTACAAAGTCGTCCGTGGAGTTCTCGAGAATAAATATGCTGATTTTAGATACCAACATCGTCAGTCAAATCGTCCGTAAGAACCCAGTAGTTCTTGAGCGGTACAATTTGGCACTCGACCAAGACGAGACTCTTGGTATTTCAGCAGTTACATATTACGAACTAAAGTGTGGTTCATTTGCTCCACAATTTGCTCGATTAAGACCGGCTCTTGAAACGCTACTCGAGGATTTAGAATTGGTGATTCCAGATTTTCATACTTACACAGTGGCTTCTGAAATTTGGTGGGACTTAAAGCAAAAAGGCACTCAACTTGAGGATAATGATATTTTAATCGCCGCAACAGCTATGAGTTTTTCAGAAACCCTGATTTCAGATAATACCAAGCACTTTGACCGCATCAAAAACTTAAAACTCGAGAATTGGGTGAAGCGAGATGAGCCATGAAACCACTTAAAACCCAAGTTTTAACCCCTGAAGTTACCATGCGATACTGGAAAGAAGACGATTTTTGGCTTGGTCAGATAAAAAACCATCCTCAATTTGTGACTCAAGGCAGAACATTAGGTGAACTCCAAGAAATGATTTTAGATTTGTATCAATTGATGGTAGAAGATGAAAGAAACGGAGTGAATGCTTTTTATGAAGCATTACGCACCCATAATTATCCTTGCAAAATGAGGATGACTCAGGAGATTGCATGATTTTAGATATTTTTATTGTCTTACTCAAAGCCGTTGGTGTTGCCCTAGGGCTCCTCACAACCTTCGCATACATGACCCTCATCGAACGCCGTTTGCTTGGGCGTTTCCAAATGCGCCACGGTCCTAATCGGGTTGGTGGTCCGCTTGGGCTTGCTCAACCGCTTGCCGATGCCATCAAAAGCATCTTCAAAGAGGATGTGAACATCACCCTAGCTGATAAATTTGTCTATTGGATTGCGCCACTTATCGCCATCACCATGTCTTTAACCGCCTTTGGAGCGATTCCAGCCGGTCCTGCTGGTAGCTTGTTCGGCACTGACCCTTGGGTGTTTAATTTGGACATTGGCTTACTCTTTATTCTGGGTACAACCAGCATGGGTGTCTACGGCATCTTCCTTGGCGGCTGGGCTTCGGGCAGTAAATACCCACTTTTGGGTGGGCTTCGTGCCAGCGCTCAGGTGATTAGCTACGAACTCGGTATGGGGCTTAGTGTCTTGGGGCTGCTGATTTTGGTCGGCAGCATGAACCTGCTCGAGATTGTCAAATGGCAAACCGAAAATGGCTGGTTGATTTTATTTCAGTGCGTTGCGTTCATGACTTTTTTTGTTTCCGCCTTTGCCGAAACCAACCGCTCACCGTTTGACCTGCCAGAAGCCGAACAAGAATTGGTGGCAGGTTTTCTCACCGAATACTCGAGCATCAAATGGGCATTGTTTCAAATGGCGGAGTACGTGGCAATGATTACCGCTTCGGCAGTCATGGCAACCTTGTTCTTTGGTGGCTACAAAGGACCAAATCTCGAGATAGCTGGGTTTAACATTGGCAATATTCCATTTATTTGGTTGTACGCTAAAATTGGTG
>JANNEE010000581.1:0-3545 GCA_031388325.1 Deinococcales bacterium | reverse complement strand
AATTTTGTTTTTGATGCTGGTTGGATTGAACTGGCTGAAGCTGATGAAGAATAAGTTTGCAAAGTGGAAATGGGTTTTTCCAACAAGAACAGGCTGCTCGACTTCCTGAAAATACTTTAAGCATGGCTCGAGTTCAAGATTTTTTGCTTCAATACCGTGATGAT
The DNA here is from genome assembly GCA_031388325.1 of Deinococcales bacterium. Lineage (GTDB taxonomy): Bacteria > Deinococcota > Deinococci > Deinococcales > JAAFIG01 > JAAFIG01. The sequence goes on along the minus strand of JANNEE010000581.1, from coordinate 3,381 downwards.
ATAAAAGCGTTACGGGTTAATTGGTGGCAACTTTAAGCGACCCAAGCGACCACGCCCGAAGGTGCGCGTATGTGGTCAAGAAGCCCGTGAGGTGCTGTTTTAAGGGTCAAGAACCGATCCAAGCATTTGTGCATCAAGAAAATATGTTTATCGAGACAACAAAAACCTTTGCCTAAGCTCGAGCCTTGCTCTAAATTGCAATCTAATTCGTTTTCGATTACACTTTTTATATGGTTAGTGCCTATCAAGAAGTCATTGATTTTATCGCTGCTGGACAGCCCTCGGTTGCTGTGGCTCATTTTGTGCCTTCTGAGGCGAGTAAAGAACGTGTGGCGTATTTAATTGCACTAGAAAAAAATGATGGTTTAACACCAGAAGAAACCTCTGAACTCGAGCATTACTTGCAACTCGAGCATTTAATGCGTTTAGCCAAAGCCAAAGCTCAAGTGCTGATTGCCCAGTGAGCGTTACTTATATTCCTGTGGAGTTGCGTCGTGCGGTGATTTTACGAGCCGAAAAATTGTGTGAGTATTGCTTGATTCACGAAGACGATACATTTTTTGGTTGTCAGGTGGATCATATTATTGCCGAAAAACATGGTGGTGAAACAAGTTTTGATAATTTAGCACTGGCTTGTACAAATTGTAATCGAGCTAAAGGTAGTGATATTGGTACGCTGGTGAATGGTGTGTTGGTACGATTTTTTAATCCACGTTCAGACATCTGGGCAGAGCATTTTGCATTTGCAGATAATGGAATTACAATTGTCGCAAAATCAGAAGTTGGTCAAGCAACCACAACGATTCTAGGAATGAATATCAATGACCGATTACTCGAGCGTGAAATGTTACGAGAAGCACAACGTTATCCTACTCGAGCGGCAAAAAAACGGATTGATTCGACCATGCCTATCATTTAAGCTCGAGCCTTGGCTTTTGTTAGAATACCGTTATGAAAACTTCAAATACTGAAGCCTTTACTTTCGATGATGTGCTGATTCTCCCTGCCCCTCACAGTCGTGTCAAATCGCGGCGCTTGGTGGATACCAGCTTGCAAGTTGGTGCATTCAAATTAGCCCTCCCGATTCTAACTGCCAGCATGGCAGTTTTTGACACCGACTACGCCAACACGGGCGCTCCAAGTACCACTTTTGCAAGGGCAGTTGCCGAGGCTGGCGGGGTACATATTCAATCAAGGGGAATGCCAGAAACCACTTTTGAAGCTCGTTTTTCGGCTGTATCAAAGTTGGCTTCCGAAGGGCTGCCCATTGGCATTGCCGTAGGCTTGGATGAATTTAGGGAACACAAATCCCGCTTAATGAATAAAAACGGCATCATCGTTTCAATAGATATAGCCAACGGCGCAATTATCGAGGATGAAGATGTCTTAGATTGGCACAACCAGCAAAATGTCTTGATGGTCGGCAATTTCGGTTCTCCTCGAGCCGTGCAGCGTTTCTTAGGGGCTAAGCAGCAACATATTCAAAAGTACAGTGTTGGCTCTGGCAGTGCTTGTACCACTCGGGGTGTAACTGGTATTGGTAGTCCGAACGCGTGGTTGGTCGAGCAAGTCAGTGGTAATAGTCCGCATTTGTTGTGCATTGATGGTGGTATCAAAAGCACAGCCGATTTTTGCAAAGCCGTGGCACTTGGGGCGCATCTCGTCATGATGGGTCGTCCGTTCAGTGCGGTAGAGGAGACCTGTTCGCCGATTACGGAAATTGGCGCTCACCAGTACAAAGAATACTTTGGCATGGCAAGCGCTAAAGCCAAAGGTAACTCCGAATTTGTAGAAGGGGCGCAAGGGCGGGTACGTTTTGAATCAGACACCATACATGAAGTCTTTAAGCATTACGAACAAGCCCTGCGAAGTGCCATGAGTTATGTGGATGCCCTAACCCTCGAGGAGTACCGCACCAAAGCCGAAGTCATTCGGGTCACAAACAGCACCCAACTCGAGAATTCAACGCGGTTAGATGCCCATGTGTGAACTGGTTAGATGCTCATGTGTAAACTGGTTAGATGCCCATGTGTGAACTGGTTAGATGCCCATGTGTGAACTGGTTAGATGCCCATGTGTGAACTGGTTAGATGCCCATGTGTAACCGTTTATACCGCTTCACAGGTCTGCCAGTACCGCTCTGGTCGTTTTCTAAAATTGCCCAGTTGCTGCTGCATAAATACTCGAGGTAACGCCATGCCGTGACCCTCGAGATGCCAAGGCTACCAGCAATTTCTTCGGCACTAAGTGTCTGGGTTTGTAAGCGCAGCAAGGTTTTTATCTGCTCGAGTTTGTTGGGGTCTATGCCTTTGGGGAGGTCCGGCTCGAGGTTAGGATTGAACAAATGATCTATTTTGGCTTGGCTCAGGTGCGCTTGGCTTTGCGATTGGTGGCGGGTGTTGTAGCGCTCTAAAGCAGTTTCTAAGCGACTGCGTTCAAAGGGTTTAATCAGGTAGTCAAATACGCCGTCCATCAGAGCGTGGCGTACCGAGTGGGTGTTGTTATCCGCCGTAATCATCATCGCTTCAAATTCAAGTCTGGCAGCCCGTAAGGTGTGTAAAAACTCGAGTCCACTGCCGTCGGGTAAGTAAATATCGAGTAGTAGGAGTTGCGGGTGTAATTCCATTATTTCTTGATGGGCTTGGCGGATGGTGCGGGCAGTGCCAATCACCTTAAATCCAGCAATGCTCGAGACCATCTGGGCGTTAATTTGTGTCACCCAAGGGTCATCTTCGAGTAAATAAACGGTTGTCATGGATTGCCTTTGAGGGTGTCTATAGCAAAACTGATTTGAAAGACAGTTTGTTCTTGATGCCGAAAATACTTTATCGAACCGCCAAGCGCCAAAACTTGTTGACGTACCAGACTTAAGCCGTAACCGCGCCCAGTGCCTTTGCTGCTGACGGCGCGTTCAAAGACCCGTGGCTCGAGCCATGCGGGGATGCCATTGCCAGAATCTCGGATTTCGATTTGTAGCCCTTCGGGGTCTGTGCCGAGCATCAGACCGACTTGTTTGTTTTGGCTGTCTAGGGCGGCATCAAAAGCATTCTCGAGTAGATTGCCAATCATTAAGACCAGACTCTGGGTACCAAGTTTTGCCCAGTGTTTGGGCAGGCTCGAGCCGGATTCGAGCGCAAAGGCAATCCCAAGTTCTTGGGCGCGTTCATACTTGCCGATAATCAGGGCAGCCACTTGTGGCACTTCGAGGTCTTGGAGCATTTCGTGCAGGGTTTGGTTACGCTCTGAGGCGCTGCGGATAATGCTCAGGGCGCTGTCGAGTTGACCCAGTTGAATCAGTCCCGAGATGGTGTGTAGCCGATTTTGAAATTCATGGGTTTGGGCGCGAAGAAGCTCGGCGTATTGCTGACTTTGGGTCAGTTG
>JANNEE010000038.1:0-3586 GCA_031388325.1 Deinococcales bacterium | reverse complement strand
CGAGATTGCAAAAATTAAAACAAAAAATATCGCTCGAGTCATGCAAAGAGTTTACAATGCTTTTATGTTTGATTTGATTATTCGGGCTAAAAATATGCAGATTGGAATTGAAGCTGGCAAAATTCTCAGTCTCGAGACTGAAATAACCAGCCCTAGCAAGTCTGAACTTAATTTTCTCGAGCTTGATGCAGTTCCAGCCGTAATTGATACCCATGTCCATTTTAACGAACCCGGAAACGAGGATTGGGAAGGTATCCAGACTGGCTCGAGTGCCTTAGCAGTCGGTGGCGGAACAGTTTTTATTGACATGCCACTAAATTCGATTCCAGTCACCACAACCAAAGCAGCACTAAATACCAAACTCGAGTGCTTAGCCAAAAAATCTATCACTGATTATGCAGTCTGGGGCGGTTTAACCCCCGATAGTTTGCCACATCTCGAGGCAATGGCAAGTGCTGGCGTGATTGGCTTTAAGGCATTTATGAGCGGCAGTGGATTACCCGAATTTGAACGTTCTGACGAGGATACTTTACTCAAAGGTATGCAAATTGCCGCATCTTTGGGTTTACCTGTGGCGGTTCATGCCGAATCTGAAGACATCACCAGTGCTTTGAATAAAGCTGCCAAAGTGAAGGGTAAAACAGGCATCCGAGATTATTTGGATTCTCGTCCGATCAAAGCCGAACTCGAGGCGATCAAAAGTGCCATTGCAATTGCTGACCAAACCAATTGTGGGCTTCATATTGTCCATATCTCGAGTGCTGCTGGAATAAAACTTGTGTCCGAAGCCAAACAGCGAGGCGTGAATGTAACCGCCGAAACATGCCCGCACTATTTGTGGTTCTCTGAATCCGACCTAGAACGCCTTGGGGCGGTGCTAAAATGTGCGCCACCAGTTCGCAGTGCCGCCGAACTCGAGCAGCTTTGGGGCGTGTTTGAACAAATTGATATTCTTGGTTCTGACCACTCCCCTGCCCCGCCGAGCATGAAAACAGATTTGAATTTCTTTAACATTTGGGGCGGTATTTCTGGGGTGCAAAGTACCTTAGAAGTGATGATGACTGCAACTCAGACTCGAGAGATACCACTGGCAGCCTTGCATCAAAAACTCAGTGCTAACCCTGCCAAGCGCTTTGGCTTACAAAATAAAGGGCAACTTGCAATTGGCTTTGATGCCGACATTGCCTTGGTACAAATGGATTCACCGTATACCCTCGAGAAAACCGATTTGCACTACCGCCATGCACAAAGCCCGTACCTTGGAGCAAGTCTTTCGGCTCGAGTCCAGCACACTTTTTTACGTGGCAATACAATTTGGGATAGTCAGCAACTTCATAGAGTCCAAGGAAAATTTTTGCGACCCTGAACTATGTTTTTTTTGGCTAAACCGATTACACTTGACCGATGCGATTTCTTTGTTTGGTTTTGGTACTTTTTGGCTTCTCGAGTGTTACGCTGGCGCAGGATTTCTCGAGTGGTGCGGCATTGAACAGTCTAGCGGCTGTTTCGCAAACAATATCTGAGGCACAAATACTTGTGGCTCGAGATTGGGTCTTTGGGGATTTAGAAGCTGGATTTGCTGGTCGCACCGTCTCGACGCGGTTATTGCTTTGGTCTTTGCCGTGGATGGGCGCAAGTATTCTTGGTCTGACTTTAACCACCGATGATAAAGCCAAGGGATTTTGGAGCATGAGCGGCGCTTGGGGATTTATCAACAGTGCGATTGCGATGATTGGTTTTCTGACCCCAGAGCCAGAACTCGAGAGCTTAGGGAATTTACTGCTGATTAACGCTGGTGTAGATGTGCTGTACATCGCGGCGGGTGTGTACATGTTATCTCGAGCCGAAGCCTACTGGCAGGGAGCAGGTTGGGGGGTGATTTTACAAGGCAGTTTTTTATTGATTTTTGATTTGTGGCAGGGTTTAGCAATTCGTTTTTGATTGGTTACGGAATCACATAAATCCCATCACTGCGAGCCTCGAGCTTAAAGGCTGGTAATGGCTTGGCGGCTGGACCTTGAATGACTGCACCTGTCTCGAGATTAAACAGACTGCCGTGGCAAGGGCAGCCTAATTGGTTGTTGACTGGGGCGCTAACTCCACAGCCAACATGGGTGCAAACCGTAGAACGGGCAATTAAATGGATTTCGCCTTGGCTAATGCCAGCCGCTTGTGGCTTGGCAACCCTTGCAATAATGGCTGGATTGGTCTCGAGATTGAGGTTCTTAAAACTACCAACACTGGGAAATTCGTTCAAAGTCGCTACTTTTATTCCTGCTTTGTTTAAGTCTGCACTGGGGTTTTCTCGCACAGGCATACAGCCCGTAGCACCAATTGCTCCAATTGTAACTAGGGCTTCTCGTCTGGTGATTTTCATAATTCATTGTCGCACAGGCTTTCGTGAGTATTTTTTGCAACCAAGTGCCAATTGTCTGTTGCCATTCAATTTTCTGTTGTCATCAAAGGCGTATGGGACAATTCTCTGGTTGTTGCACGGTGTTGTAATTCGTATGCTGTTGCGTAATCTGCTGAACATAGGGCTGAGGTCGTCTACCTGACATAAGGTTGTTGGGGTTTCTCGAGGAGGAAGGCTGGTGGGTATAAGTATGCTCGAATCTGTGCGTGATCGTTTGTTTCCTGATACTCCAGATGGGTCGGCAAAGCTGTGGCTTACGTCGTCTGTGGTCTGGGGGGTTATTGGCATGACCTTTGGTGTGTTCATGGCAATTTTGTTTGTCTTTCCAGAATTCACCAAGGGTGTGTCGTGGTTGTCGTTTAGTCGGATTCGTCCATCACACGTCAATACTGTGGTGATGTCTTGGGTCTCGATGGCAAGCATTGGCTCGATGTTTTATATGTTGCCGCGTCTGTTAAAGACTCCACTGGTTTCTGAGCGTCTGGGTACGGCGGTGGGTTGGTCTTGGAACGCCTTTGCTATTTGTATTCCGCTAACACTCTTAAATGGTCTATCCGAAGGGCGCGAGTGGGCGGAGCTTGTTTGGTGGATGGATTGGTGGATGCTGATTAACCTTGGCTTGGTGGGCTATTTAACCTTTGCGACTGTGGCAAGGCGCAGCGAACCACAATTGTACGTCTCGGTTTGGTACTGGATGGGTTCGATGGTTGGTATGACCTTGGTCTGGATTGTTGGCAACCGAACTTTTGTACCGCTAGACGGACTTAACGATGCAATTGCCAATTGGTTCTATGCCCACGATGTGCTGGGCTTATGGATTACCACCATGGGCATTGGAATTATTTACTACCTGTTGCCAAAACTGACGGCTGGCAAGAATGGCGAACCGGGCAACCCTGTCTTTAGCCATAAAATGTCCTTAATTGGTTTCTGGGGCAATTTTGCTTTTTACACGGGCATTGGGGCGCATCACATCATTCAGTCGCCTGTTCCAGAATGGCTTAAAGCCTTTGCGATTGCCTCGAGTGTTTTGATGAGCATTCCAGTCTACTCAGCAAGTGCCAATTTTTTCTTAAGCACCCAAGGACGTTGGGAGAACTTGGCTTGGAATTTACCGCTTCGATTTGTGACCTTCGGCTGGATTATGTACGCCTTATCCAGCTTCCAAGG
>JANNEE010000539.1:0-6338 GCA_031388325.1 Deinococcales bacterium | reverse complement strand
AATTTCTCCACGCATGTACACCATTGCCTGACCACAAATCAGCACCCGATTGCCGAGCAACTCGCATTTTAAGACCCCACCTCGGTTAGAAAGCTGCCGCGCCTCGAGTTTAGTTTTACCTAAGCGTTCTGCCCAAAATGGGGTTAGGGTCGCATGAATCGAACCCGTAACGGCATCTTCGGGAATACCGTAACTTGGCGCAAAGTACCTCGAGACGAAATCGGCAGTATCACCTTTTGCAGTAATACACACCGAATACGGATGCACTTGCGATAACTCGAGGTAATTTGGCGTAACCTCACGCACGGCTGTTTCTGACTCGAGCAGCAGGTAGTAATTCTCGAAATTCTTTAGCACCAAAACAGGTTTAGTTCCAATTCCAAGTAGCAATTCTTCGGGTGGCTCGAGGACAACTTCTGGGATAAAGGCTGGGAAATCCATCTCGAGCCAGTCTGCGTTTTTAGTCACCCGTAACTCGCCGACTTGGGTAAAGAATTTAATGGTGGTTTGATTAAACCCGAGTTCATCAAATAAAACTTTGGCAGTTGCTAAGGTTGCATGTCCACAAAAATCCACTTCTAGGGTCGGGGTGAACCAACGCAAAGCAAAACCATCTGTCTGGGGGACAAAAAACGCAGTTTCAGCTTGGTTATGCTCCATCGCCATACGCTGCATGGTCGCATCAGGTAGCCAAGCCTCAAGTGGGACAACGGCGGCTGGGTTTCCGCCAAAAGCATGATTTGTAAACGCATCCACCAGAAAAAATTTCAATTCATCCCTCTTTTTAGCCAAATGCTCAGGCTCGAGGTTACAGTATGGCACAATTTGAAAAAGGAAAGAACAAATTTCTGCTTGACAATCCGAAAAATTTGTCTTATGGAAGCCAGAAAATAATATATTGAGCCATGAACCAACCACTTTGGAATGACCATCCTTGGGATGCCCTGCCCCCACTCGAGACCGATATAACTTGTGACCTCTGCGTGATTGGCTTGGGCGGCAGTGGTTTAGCCGCCATTCTCGAGGGCATAGAACAGGGCGCGAGCGTGATTGGTTTAGATGCCGTGGCGGTTGGTGCTGGGGCGGCTGGGCGCAATGGTGGTTTTGTGTTGGCTGGACTCAAAGACTTTTATCATGAGGTTGTGGCGCAGTACGGGCGTTCTCGAGCCGCAAAAATGTACGGCGCGACACTCGAGGAAATAGAAAGACTGCGAATCCTCACCCCCGATGATATTCGGCACACAGGCAGCTTACGAATTGCCATGTCCAGCGATGAACTCGAAGATTGTGCTTTGCAAAAAATAGCACTCGAGGCGGATGGTTTTCCCGTCGAGGCTTATGAAGGCACTGAAGGCATTGGGCTGTTATTTCCCGCCGATTGTGCCATGAATCCGCTTTCTCGAGTACGGAGTTTAGCGCGGTTAGTCATTTCTAAGGGCGCTAGGTTATTTGAATCTTCAAGGGCTTTAGAAATAAACACTGGTTTGGTGCGTGGCGAGGATTTCCTAGTTCGCGCTAAAAAAATTGTTGTTGCCGTAGACGGCAAACTCGAGGGGATTTTCCCAGAATTAAAAGTTCGTACTGCTCGACTGCAAATGCTCGGCACAGCCCCAACCGAAGCACGTTTCTCGAGACCAGTTTATGCTCGCTTTGGCTATGAATACTGGCAGCAACTTCCAGATGGTCGGGTGGTTTTGGGTGGTTTCCGCGATCAATTTGAAACCGACGAATGGACGTTTGAAGATTCTCCAAGTGAAAATTTACAAGCTCGTCTCGAGCATTTTTTACGAACCGATTTAGGAGTCACATCAGAAATCACGCATCGTTGGGCAGCCAGTGTTTCGTACTCGAGCCAGTTACTGCCCGTTCTCGAGCAGGTGAATACCGATGTTTGGGCATTGGGTGGGTACAGTGGCACTGGCAATGTGATTGGCAGTATTTTTGGGCGCATGACAGCACAATTGGCACTACAAGGACATTCTAAAAATTACGATATTTGGGTGTAGAGTAAATAAATGGGAGAAAACAAGAAAATCCGTAAACAAATAGCCAGTTTGATTGCTCGAGTTACCGAACACGAAATAAAAATTGCCGAAGAACTGATTCGAGAACAACCAAATTGGGGTGTTATTCGTAAATGGGAAACAGAAATTAATAGCTGGCAAGAGCAAATCAATCACAAAAGCAAACGCTTACCAGATTGGAGGAAACCATGAGCCTTAAAGAAATTGCAATAACCGAACTCGAGCAGAGCGCCAAACAAACCTTAGCTCGAATTGTTCAGCTTCGTCAAAGTAAAGAAGTAAGTGAAATTGAAGATATTGAAGCTGAGCTTTTCGCGGATGCTAGGGTGCTACAAGCCAAAGCGAGTAGTTTAGCGGTTGAACTCGAGCTTGAAGCCGAAGCTGAACTTGCGCTTGTTTAGTGATTCTGGGTTGTTTGTTACGATATTTGCTTATAAAACCAGTTAAACTGCCATCATGTCCTTAAATAAAAGAAATCTCGAGTTTATGCTTTATGAACTCTTTGACTTGGCTGCCCTGACCAGCCGCACCCGTTTTTCTGAACACGATAAAAGTGTGTTCGATGATGTGCTGAACATGTCGCTCGAGCTTGCCCGAAAAGAATTTGCACCGCACAACCGTAAAAACGACCTCGAAGAACCGCATCTCGAGAACGGCGTAATTAAAATTATTCCAGAGGTTGGGCAAGCCTTAGACAAATTGCGTGAAGCTGGTTTTTTTGCGGCTCATGCCAATTTTGAAGATGGTGGGATGCAACTGCCAAATTTACTCTGGAATGCTTGTCAAGCGGCTTTTTTGGCTGCCAATTGCGGTACGACGGGTTATGCGTTTTTGACCGTTGGGGCGGGAAACTTAATCTCGAGTTTTGGCACACAAGCGCAAAAAGAAAAATACTGGCATAAAATGCTTACGGGCGACTGGTTCGGTACGATGTGTTTGTCTGAACCTCATGCGGGCAGCAGCTTAGCGGATATTTATAGCAAAGCCACACCACATGAGGACGGCACATACCGCATCAAGGGCAGTAAAATGTGGATTTCGGCAGGTGATCATCATTTAGCCGAAAACATTGTCCATATGGTTTTGGCAAAACTGCCCGATGCACCGGCTGGGGTCAAGGGAATTAGTTTATTTATCGTGCCAAAGTATCGTTTCGAGCATGGGCAGCTTGTGCCGAACGATGTCAACTTAGCGGGCTTAAATCATAAAATGGGCTACCGAGGCACAACCAATGCACTGCTTTCTTTGGGTGAATCCGACGATTGTCATGCTGAACTGGTCGGGCAACCACATCAGGGCTTACCGTACATGTTCCAAATGATGAACGAAGCCCGAATTGGTGTTGGCATGGGCGGGGCAGCGCTGGCTTGTGCGGGTTTTGAGTACAGCCTTGGCTATGCGCTCGAGCGGCGACAGGGACGGCACGCTGGCAGCAAAGACGCAAATGCGGCTCAGGTGCGAATTATTGAACACACCGATGTTCGGCGGATGCTGCTGGCGCAAAAAGCACTGGCAGAAGGCGCGTTGGCGCTGTGTTTGTACGCTTCGCTGCTGGTAGACGAGCATCAGACGCATCCCGAACCAAGCAAGCAAAAAGAGGCACACACGCTGCTCGAGTTGCTGACCCCAATTGTCAAGGCTTGGTCTACCCATTATGGTTTAGAAGCCAATTACCATGCGATTCAGATTCTTGGTGGGTATGGCTACACCCGCGAGTACCCAGTCGAACAAATTTACCGAGATAATCGCTTAAACCCGATTCATGAAGGCACAAATGGAATTCAAGCCCTCGATTTACTGGGGCGCAAAGTTCCGATGCTGGACGGGGCTGGTTTAACTTTATTGGCTGCCCAAATTAAAGAAACCACAGCACTGGCTCGAGACAATAACTTGTTTGAATTGTCCGATGCCTTAGACAATGCCTTAGAAGTAGTGCAACAAACCACCATGGCTTTAATGAGTGCCAAACACAGCCCAGAATTGCGTCTGGCAAATGCGTGGCACTACCTCGAGATGCTAGGTCATACCGTCGTGGCTTGGTTGTGGTTACGCCAAGCGGTGGTTGCCCAACAAGCCTTGCAAAGTCGAACAGTGACTCGAGAAACCGAATTTTACCAAGGGAAATTACAAGCTGCCAAATACTTTTTTAAGTACGAACTGCCAAAAGTTGCCTTGTGGAGCAATTTACTCAGCAGTTTTGACAACACTGCACTAGAAATGAACGAGAATTGGTTTTAGTTGATATTAAAAACCAATTTCTCGTTTGCGAAACCAATGCTGACTTGCCCACCGTTTTTGAGTTTTCCAAAGAGAATTTCGTCTGCTAGTGGTTTTTTCAGGTGTTCCTCGAGTACCCGCGCCAGTGGTCTTGCACCAAAGAGTTTGTCATAGCCTTTTTTGCCCAGCCATGCTTTGGCAGCTTCGTCTATTTGAATTTTGATGTTCTTCTCGAGCAGTTGGGTGCTGAGTTCACGGATGAATTTCTCGACAATGCCGCTCATCACCTCGCTTGAAAGTGGGTTAAAGGGCATGATTGCGTCTAAGCGGTTGCGAAATTCTGGGGTGAAGAGGCGTTTGATTGCGTCATCCGAAGCAGCATTGTTAATTCCGCCAGTAAACCCAATCGCGTTGCTCGAGGCTTCAGCTGCTCCCGCGTTGGTGGTCATGATTAAAATGACGCTGCGAAAATCTATGCTTTTACCGTTGTGGTCGGTGAGTTTGCCGTAATCCATGACCTGCAAGAGCAAACTAAATAAATCTGGGTGGGCTTTTTCGATTTCATCAAGCAGCACAACACTGTGCGGGTTTTGATAGACCGCATCGGTCAGTAAGCCGCCTTGGTCAAAGCCCACGTAACCCGGAGGAGCGCCAATAAGCCGGCTAATGCTGTGTTTCTCTTGGTATTCGGACATATCAAAACGCAGGAAATGAATCCCAAGTTGTTTGGCGAGTTGCTTTGCCAATTCGGTTTTGCCAACGCCAGTCGGACCAGCAAAGAGGTACGAACCAATTGGTTTTATGGGGTCGCGCAGTCCAGCCCGTGCCAGTTTAATACCCGCCACGACGTTTGCCACAGCTTTTTGTTGCCCGTAGACTTCTTTACTTAGGGTTTGCTCGAGATTTTGCAATACATTGGCATCATCTTTAGAGACGGTTTTCTCCGGGATTCGGGCTAATTTTGCCACCACGGTTTCGATATGCGTTTCCAAAATCACTCTGGCTCGGTCTTTCTTGGGTTTGAGGCTTTGGGCTGCGCCCGCTTCGTCTATCACATCTATGGCGCTGTCTGGGAGTTTGCGGTCAGCTAAGTGTCGTGCTGCCAAATCCACGGCTCGCACAAGCGCTTCTGGGGCGTACTTTAATCCGTGATGGCTTTCAAATCTTGAACGTAAGCCCTCGAGAATCGCAATGCTGTCTTCGCGGCTGGGTTCGGGAATATCTATTTTTTGAAAGCGGCGCGATAAAGCCCTGTCTTTTTCAAAGCCTTTGTACTCGCCGTAAGTGGTTGCACCAATACATTTTAATTTGCTGGTCAGGGCGGGTTTGAGAATATTACTGGCATCCATACTCGAGCCACTGACCGCTCCCGCACCAACCACCGTATGCACTTCGTCTATAAATAAAATGGCATTCTGGTGGGCTTGCAGGGCGTTCATGACGGCTTTTAAGCGTTCTTCAAAGTCACCCCTAAATCGTGTTCCAGCCAGTAATGCACCCATATCAAGCGCAAATAATTCTGCACCGAGTAACTTTTCTGGGACTTCTTTACTGATGATTCGTTGGGCTAGTCCCTCGAGAATCGCGGTTTTGCCCACGCCGGGGTCGCCAACCAGTAAGGGATTATTTTTTAAGCGCCTCGATAAGACTTGTACCACCCGCTCGAGTTCGGTTGCTCTGCCGATTAACGGGTCTAGCTCTCCCCTTTCGGCTTTAGCAGTTAGATTATCGCAGTAGGCATCCAGAGGATTGCCCGCAACCCCGCCCCCTTCCTCCATGTCTGGGAAACCTTGGCTCGAGTTGTCCGAATCGGCGGGTACACCTTTGGGTATCACGCCCCTAGAAATCGCGCTTGTTACATCCAGTCGGGTTAAACCAAAATTCTCGAGCAAACCAAGCGCTCTGGATTGGCGTTCATCAAAGACACTAACCAAGACATTTGCGCCGTTGGCGGCATCGCGTCCGGCTGCCCGCATTGACAGCATGGCGCGTTGCAGGGTGCGATGAAAGGCAGCCGTCGGGGTTGGTGCATCGGACTCGAGCAGTTCTGCTTCATCTAATAAATTATCCAGTTCGCCGCGAAAACTGGTAAAAATA
>JANNEE010000493.1:0-2945 GCA_031388325.1 Deinococcales bacterium | reverse complement strand
GCACCCTCACGGCTGCGGCGGTGCTGATTCTGACCCTGTGGGTTTCTGCCGCCATTGAAACGCGCATGACACTGGTGGATTTTTTGCGCCCCGAAAATCTTTTTTCTCATATTTATGATGACCAACCCTTAAGTGCCGAACACGGTGGTCCAATGCGAATTGTTGTGCCGCACTTATTTTTTTGGAAAAGCCCAAAATGGATTTCTGGTCTCGAGTTTATGAGTACAGACCGACTTGGTTTCTGGGAAAAAAATGGCTACCATAAGCGGGGCGACCCGTGGCGTGAAGAACGGTACAGCCATTAGGCTTTTTGATGGTTGTGTGACGCTAGAGGATTAGACTACCGTATGAAGTTTGTGGGAGCTTCGAGCAGCGCCATTTGGCGACAACGGGTTTATGGCGGTCTGGGGTCATTTGCTTTTTATCTAATTTTGCACTTTACCAACATTTTACCGTTCAGCACGATTGTTTTAACTGCCCAAGTAGGTTCTTTTGTGCTTTATTTGCTGGCGGCATTCTCGAGCAGTCCACCATGGGTTCGCTGGGCTTTGGCGTTTACCGACACGATTACCTTGAGCCTGATGATTTTATCTACGGGCGGTAAAAACAGTCCTTTTTTAATGATTATCCCAGTCTGGTTTTTTGGGGTTGCACTTGCCAATCTGGTAGATGGAGAAACCAAACCAATTCCGTGGATGTTGCTGATGGGAGCGGGCTGCGGTATTGCTGGGACATGGCAGAATTTTGACCTTTTGACTGGTTCAATGTTTTTTGTGGCGCTTTCCTCAATGGGTGCAGCCGCCATGACCTTATCGCTCGAGCGCCGAGCAGCCCGCCGCGACCCACTTTTGAGTTTGTTGTATAACCGTTCGGCAGGCTTAGAGCGGCTCGAGGAAATGTGTAAAAGCGGCGAAGCCGTTTCGGTAGCCTATGTTGACTTGACCGACTTTAAGGGATTTAACGACAAACTCGGGCATAGAATAGGTGATGAAGTGCTATTTGAAGTGGCTCGGCGTTTAATTGCCAGTGTTCGCCCAAATGATTTGGTGGCTCGGATTGGCGGCGACGAATTTTTGATTGCTTCACAGCACCCAGATTTACAAGCTCGGTTAGAGCAAATTTTTACTGCCCCTATCAAAACCTCCAAAGGAATCTTAATTGTCAAAGGCGATGTGGGCAGTATTCCAGTCAACCGCCAAGACGAAGTTGATGCGATTCTCGAGCGAGCCGATGCACAGATGTATAGCCGTAAGCGCAGCGCCAAAGCAGCCGTAACCTGACAACCATCTAAATGAAAGCCACTCGAATTCGCCAAAAAACGTGTGACCACTGCGCCGCCATTGGGCAAGTCTTATACCGTATACAACTCGGTGTGAATCAGCCTTGGGTTTACTTATGTCCAACATGTCGAACAAAAGCCGAACTCGAGTTTATTGGTTATCGGTACGGCGGAACTTGGAAAGCCAAAAAACGTCATTAAGCTCATCTGGGTAATCGTACACTCTGGTTAAATGCCAGAATTACCTGCACTACCAGACAAAAAAGCACCAATGCCATGGTGGAAACGAATCCTTAAAGAAGTCATTCTCGAGACGCTCTTACCCGCTTGGTTGGTGGTGACTTTTTTGGTCATTCCCGTCGGTGTACGAGGTGAAAGCATGAGTCCGACGCTTGAATCTGGTGATTATTTATTGGTCTATAAACTCGAGCGCTGGTTTGCGGCTTGGGGAATCCGCCCAAATTATCTTCAGCGCGGCGATTTAATTGTGGTTAAACCTCCACAGGACAATCCCAACAGTTTTGAGCCGATGTCGGTCTTTCTCGAGGGGCTGCCGATACTGAATTTACTGGCTTGGAAAATCCCATCTGACTGGACTTTTCGTCCGTATCTGATCAAACGCATTATTGGCGTACCGGGCGACACCATCGAAGTCAAAGACGGTACGGTCTTATTAAACGGCGAACGCTTGCGTGAATACTATATTTCTGAAAATCAAGGCTCGGACAATGCCATGAAAACCGTCGTGCGTCAAGGCAGCTACTATGTAATGGGCGATAATCGGCGTTTGGGTGCAAGCCTAGACTCGAGGGCATTTGGGCTGGTCAAAGCCGAAGATGTGGCGGGTAGGGCTACATGGCGATTACTTCCATTAAACAAATTTGGCAGCCCTTAAGCACTTTGCATAACTGCACCACCAGACAATTGACGGTAGGCTTTACGCAGTTCGCTGTACAAAGCGCGTTTGTCGGTATCGGTGCTGCTATGCCAACGGTTACGGCGACGCATTAAACGGCGCAGTTCGATTTCGCCGCCGGGCAATTGACGCACCGCTTTGATTAAATCGGTAATCAGTTTTTCGCCTACGCGAGCCTCCGCAACTTGCTGACTTGGCAACATTTGCACAATTTGTGGGGCTGGTGTTGCCACTGCCCAATCTGGCAAAACTGGCGGCTCGAGCGGTTGGCTGCGGTTATCATCCCAGTCCACCCAAGTGCCAACAATTCGTTCTAAGGCACGTCCGACACCAAATTTTGCCGCCGCTCGTACCAGTGCGTCGTTATAAGCCAGTTCTGGCTCGAGGGCAGCAGAAATGGCTTCTTTGGTCACACCCAGCACAGTTAAACGGCAAGCCACCCGTGAGCCGGGCAAGTTGGTGTAAAAATCGCTCCAATTGGCTGTCCCGACCACCGTCTCGAGCCTGTCAGTCACGGTTTTAGCACTTAGGACGGGTCGCACCAAAGCACGGCGTTGGTCACGGGAGCGGCTCTCGAGTCGCCACTCTATGGCTTCTTGTGGAAATAATTCGGTCAGGCGCTCAAAAGCAGTTTGGCGTTCAAGCATTTCGCGCTCTAAATATAAAATTCGCACCTGCTCGAGTGGGTTTGGAATAATGCTTGGGGCAGATACTTCGATGGTCTCCAAAGCAATGGCTTTGGCAAGGCGG
>JANNEE010000425.1:0-3722 GCA_031388325.1 Deinococcales bacterium | reverse complement strand
AATTCCTTGCTATTTTGGGCGTAAACTAGACAGATGCTTTCAATTGTCACTCGGCAACAAGAACTGCGCTTACGAATTCTGGCTAAACTCTATGTTGGGTTCACCGAAGATGCCCATGCGTGGTTTGACCTCGAGAAACTGGATTTAAGCAGCACACCAAACATTCCCAGAGCCGAACCAGACGATGATGACGCGCTCGAGCTACCCAAGGCTGATTTTAGCCAACCCATCACCGAAAACGAAACTCGAGCTGCTGCGCTGTATTTGCTCGAACGTGGTTTACTGATTGGTTTGCCGCTTGAAGTGCTGCAAGAACAAAAGATTGACCCTGCAAAAATGATGTTGCGTTTAACGGCTAATGGGGTGGATGCTCTTGAAAACTTTGCGCTGGCTAATTTCCAAAGAGCCGCCGAGCGCCCAGTTGGATTTATTCCAATGTCAAACCCTCGAGTCACGGGTATGCCACTTGGACAAAAAGGAAAATCATGAACTCGTCATGCAGAGGTACGCTGAACTCGTCATGCAGAGGTACACCATGAATTCCCCGCTCGAGTATTTCCAAAGGCGTTGGGTACAACTTTCTTTTTCTTTGGCTGTGATTGCAATTGGTTTATTCTCGATTCAATTTATTTTTGGCTCGTTCAGGGGCGTAATTCAAGAACTCGAAGTTTTGCTAATTGTCTCGAGAACTGTGGCTTTGACTGAACCTACATCATCTTTTAAGGTCGCTAGGGTTTGTCATTTAGACTCAAACCCCCCAACAACTGCTCCTCCTTCAAAAAAATTCTTTTTGCCTGACCCAGCAGGGTTTTCAAAAGATAAAATTCTGCTCTTGGTGGTAGGGAATCTGAAAACTATCTTTAATATGGTTTGATACCAAATAAAAGGGTTTTGGGTGAGCCACCACGCTGGATTAAAACACTTGAATTTATTTTGACTGAGTGACCAAGTGCAAGCATCACTGATTCGAGAGGTACATACCAAAGACCATTATAATTTGTTGGAGCTACAGGTAAAGGAAAGCGTATTGTATCGTTAAAATAGTTTGATGTTGGTGGTAATTGTGAAATGTGCATTTCAGAGGCACCAATTTTAAAATCAATACCACGGATTGAAAAAAAGCCCCAATACTTATCAATCTTGACTTGCTCAATCGCAGAATTGATAAGTAAGACGGGAATCCATACGCGACCATCGCGTCGAAGAATTGGCAATGCTCTAAGTGGTTCAATTGCTCGGTCAGTCATAGGAACTATTCTTCCGTCTACGGAAAAACTTGAAAAATTGCTGCCATTTGGGGAGTTGCTAGATTGAGAAAATCCCATGACAATCACTGCAAAGTAGCACAAAGCTATAATTATAAAAACTAATGATTTTTTCATGCCTATCTTCTACACTACAACCCTATGAATACGATTAGAAAGCGTCAGTCAGAAAGTACAGGGAAGTATCGGTACTATGTACTCCTCGCAATCTTATGTTTTTCATCAGTAGCATGCTTACAGGAAACTACAATAGATACAGATATGCCTCTCATTGAAGAACAATTGAAAACAAAGTTAAACAATGTTCTTCCAAGTTTAAGTCCTGAATTAAGAGAGTCAGCAACTTATATTGATCTCAAAAATGGCTTTGAATATAGCAATTCGGGTGGTTTTCAAAAAATCGAAGTAGGTTACGAAGATCAATTGGGAATCGTGAGGTTTGCCAATGGTGCAACCTTAAAGAAAAACTCACAGTTAATAAAGGAATCGGATAAATTGCGTCTTCAAGCCAATTTTACGTTTTTGCGGGGGGTAAATTCTGTGGTTGGATATAATGGTATTTCTGCAGAATTTACTCCTCCATCCAATAATTCAATATGGTTTAACGGAATAAATGAGGCAGGCGAAGCAGGCTACAATTATCTTGGAGTGAGGTCTACTCAGCCCATATGTACCCCAAGCACTTATAATCCTGTTTGCCCACCTGGATCGATACCGCGTAGCTTTGATGCTGAAGGTGGGACTTTTACAAGTGCAGGACCTTTTTACCTTGTTGGTAAGTATTACTTTTATATAAGTAATAATGGTGCAAATACTCCACTACGCTGGCCAACATATGATGGCTATTCCGGTAGCACTGTTAGAATGTCACTGAGAGTATTGCAGGACGATAAAATACAATTTACTGTTTTCCCGCTCCAAGAAAGTACATCAAAAACTTGGATCATTGATGCAGTTGGTGCGAAGGCTTCAGGGGTAGGAGCGCAAGTGCGTAAGAATACCAGTTTGCTAGTTAATAATTTCGATGCCCGTTTCTGGGGTAGCTTTTGGCAATTTGGTAGGTTGTATCAGAATAGTAATGCCTCACAAACTTTTTTCAATTCAAACTTAGCTTCTTCAACAACGGGTTCATGTGCATCTAATTGTTTCCCATACGAAACAGAGCGAATCAACTTGCCCTAGAAAATCTTTTGAAGATTTCTTACTTCCACTTTCTAGTGTAAACAGGTAGGTCTTATCTTTGAGTGATGCTGTCGTCCAATAGGCACTTAGTCTTGGTGTTCTGGGATTTTAAGAGCAGATGTTATTGAATGAATAAAGGTAAAGTGGTCAGCTATATTTCACTCATGGATTGAATGAATCACTTTGTCAAAATTTTGACTTTCGCTACCTTAACCAAAAAAGGAAAATCATGAACTCGTTTCACAGAGGTACGCTGAACTTGTCATGCAGAGGTACACCATGAATTCCCCGCTCGAGTATTTCCAAAGGCGTTGGGTACAACTTTCTTTTTCTTTGGCTGTGATTGCGATTGGCTTATTCTCGATTCAATTTATTTTTGGCTCGTTTAGGGGTGTAATTCAAGAACTCTCGAGTGTCTTTGTCTTGGGCGGTTTATCTTATCTGTTTGCCTATTTGTTCCATCCGCTTGTAATGTGGTTACAAAGTCGTGGTGTAAGGCGTGGCTTAGGTTTATTGGTAGCATTTATTATTGTGCTTTTGTTCTTAGCCCTGTCTACGATTCTGATTGGTACAGTGGTGCAAGAATTGGCGTTGTTTGCCCAGAAATTACCAGTCTTGGTGACAAACATCCAAACCCAAATCAATGTTTGGCTAGACGAACTCGAGCAGGTGCGTGGTCAGAATCAACAGATTCGGGATTTAATTGATCAGGTCACAAGTGCCGTTCAAACAGCCCTCTCGAGTATTGTCCAGAATTTACTGGGCTTGTTACAAAATGCCAGCAGTGGACTTGTCACACGCACCCTTGGCGTACTTGGTGGGGTGGTGCAGTTTTTCTTGGTGCTGATTATTGGCACGTATATGCTTGGGGCATTCGAGGGCATCGGTAAAACCATGATTGGTTTGTTTCCAGTGCGTTTTCAGGGTCGGGTTCTCGAGTTTAGCAAAGATGTCTCGGTGGCAGTGGGTGGCTATATTCGCGGGCAGCTTTTAATTGCTTTGGCGGTCGGCACAATGGTTGGCACTGGACTGGCGATTCTGGGTGTGCCTTTGGCTTTGGCACTTGGGTTTATCAGTGGCGTTTTTAACATTGTTCCGTACCTTGGGGTGATTATTTCGATTGCTCCAGCGCTGTTACTTGCCAGTCAATTTGGTTTGGTCAAAGTGCTTTTGGTGGTTTTGATTTTTGTGATTGCCTATCAGGTTGAAGCACTGGTCTTAAGCCCAAACATCCTTGGGCGAAGCACCGAACTGCATCCAATCACGATTATCCTG
>JANNEE010000388.1:0-7940 GCA_031388325.1 Deinococcales bacterium | reverse complement strand
CTTTCTAAAACCGCCCAGTTTTTTATTGGCGGCTTGCTCGAACACGCCTCGGGGATGGTAGCGATTACCAACCCAATCATCAACAGTTATAAACGCCTTGTCCCGGGTTTTGAAGCCCCTACGACCATCGCTTGTAGTGCCTCGAACCGCAGTGCCATGATTCGTGTACCAGCCAGACGTGGCGTAGGCACGCGCACCGAGCTTCGCATTCCAGACCCAGCCGCTAATCCGTATCTTGCTTTTGCCGCCATTTTGGGGGCTGGATTACACGGCATTCAAACCAAACTCGAGCCGCCACCACCGATTCAACGCAACATCTACGACATGAGTGTCCGTGACAAACGCAAACACAAAGTTAAAAACCTGCCCACCACGCTACGCGAAGCCCTGAATGAACTCGAGTCTGACCGAGTAATCCGTGATGCGCTTGGCGACCATATTTACAGTCATTTTTTACACGCCAAACGTGCCGAATGGAAATTGTACGCCGCCACCGTTCACGAATGGGAGTTAGAGCGATACCTCGAGATGCTGTAAAAACATGGCTATGAGCTATGAGAAAAGCTCATAGCTCATAGCCGCTTTGTTGCCTCAAGCCCCCAAAACCTGTAGACTCGAGCCAACCATGACCCTTTCTATGTGGCAACTCGATGCGATTCCGCCGCCAGCCCTTCTGCACTGAAGCGGCATTAACGTTTTTTCGTCTCGAGATTGTAAAAGAGGTGTCTTATGGGTTTTATTGATTTGGTCACAAGTGTTCCCGGTGCAAAGTCCAAGGAATTAAATGAACGTCGCGCCAAAGCGGTAAGTGGCGGCTTAGCCATGGCAAATGGAATTGCTGTGGTCAGTGCCGAAGGCAGTTTGGTTAAAGATGCCGATGGCAATACCTTTATTGATTTAGCAGGTGGAATTGGTGTTCTGGCAGTTGGGCATCGTCCTAAAAGCGTCACCGATGCTGTTCACGCCCAAGTTGACAAGTATTTGCACATGTGCAGTATTGTCGCCAATTACGAACCATATGTTGAAGTCTGTGAAGTTCTAAACCGTTTAACACCCGGCGACTACCCCAAGAAAACGCTTCTTTCCAATGGTGGGGCAGAAGCGGTTGAAAACGCAGTCAAAATGGCACGGAAATTCACAGGCAGAGCCGGCGTGATTGTCTTTGAAGGGGCATACCACGGGCGCAGTAACCTGACAATGGCAATGACCAGCAAATGGGGGCTTTTCAAAAAAGGCTTTGGTCCGTTTGCCCCAGAAGTGTACCGTTTGCCCCTACCGAACTTGTACCGCACCCCCAAAGGTATCTCGAGCGAGGATTATTTGGCGTGGTGTTGCAAAAACTTAGATGATGCAATGGTTAGCCACATTGACCCAAGTGCAGTTGCCTGTATCGTGATTGAACCTGTGGTTGGCGAAGGCGGATTTATTCCTGTGCCAAAAGCCTTCCTCGAGAAGATTCGTGAAGTCTGTAGCCGTATTGGGGCAGTCATGATTGCCGATGAAATCCAAAGTGGTTCTGGGCGGACGGGGAAACTCTGGGCAATTGAACATAGTAATGTCATACCAGACATGATTATCAGTGCTAAAAGCCTTGCGGCTGGACTGCCCTTAAGTGCAATCACGGCTCGAGCCGAAATCATGGACAGCGCCCACATTGGCGGGGTCGGCAGCACCTACGGCGGCAACCCATTGGCGTGTGTGGCGGCGCTCGAGGCACTGGAATTACTGCAAAGTTCTGATTTGCAAAATGGCGCAGCCCACATCGAAAAGACTGTGCGCGAGATGTTTGAACCGATGATGCTCGAGTTACCCTGTGTTGGTGATGTACGCGGTATTGGCGGGATGATGGTGGTGGAATTTGTCAAAGACCAAGTGACTAAAGAACCTTGGACTGAGCTTGTTCCAGATGTGGCAAAGCGTTGTCTCGAGGACGGTGTGGTGCTGCTTCGGGCTGGACTTTATAGCAACTGCATTCGGTTCTTACCACAACTCGACATTGACCCTGCCATGCTGCATGAAGCCTTGACGGTGGTGCAAGGGGCAATTCGTGCGGCTTATGCGGTTCATAAAGCCAAAGAACTTGTAAATGCGTAAACCGTAGGGGTTGGGCTTACCTAACCCACCACATCACAATAAGGGCAAGGCATGCCTTGCCCCTACGGTTAATTTGGGGTAATTTATGACCAATCTTCCAGCGCTGGTCTCGAGTTCTGACAGGCGTTATGTCGTCGTCAATAGCACTATAGACATGACCCACGCCCTCGAGAACATTCAACGGGTTTCTTTTCCCGAACTTGCGGAAGCTGACATCATGTCGGCGCATCATTTTGCTTCGCACATTAGGATTTTTCCAGATGGGCAGCATGTGGTGCTTGACACACTCGAGAATAAAGTGGTGGCATCTTCGAGTGACATCATGCTCGAGTTAGACTTTCATCATTATCAGCATAAATTCTTTCCAGCCGTGGGTGAAGGGTTTTTTACCACCCATGATAGCACCGCCCATTGGTTATACGGGGCAGACATTGGGGTGCTGCCCGAGTACCGCAGTCAAGGACTCTCGAGTTTGCTCTATAAAGCCCGTCAAGACCTGGTGGTACGGCTTGGACTGCATGGGCATTACGCTGGGGCAATGCCAAAAGGGTACGGCGCGGTGAAACTCGAGATGCCGATTGAAGAGTACCTACATCAAGTCATTCGGGGTGAACGCTTTGACCCTGTGCTAAGTATTCAACTCAAACGCGGCTACCGAATTCATGGAGTGATTCCAGAGTATCTCGAGGATGCCAGTTGTGCTAATTACGGCATTCTGATTGTTTGGCGCAACAAGGCGGTGATGTGGTGATTGACTTAATGTTCATCAATGCAAAAATCTGGGTGGCTCGAGGGCAAACTGCACACAGCATGGGCGTTCACGACGGAAAAATTGTGGCGCTGGACAACCCAAACCTAGAAGCTCGAGAAACCATAGATTTAGGCGGTTTGGCAATCTACCCCGGTTGGAACGATGCCCATGTGCATGTTTGGAAAGTCGGACATCTGCGGACTTCAATGCTAGATTTACGTGATGCCGCCACACTCGAGGAAGTCTACAACTTGGTGCGTTCTCGAGTCGCCACACTCGAGGCTGGGCAGTGGTTGCTCGGGCGTGGTTGGAATGAAGCCAAACTGGGTGGTAGCCCCAATAAAACTGTGCTGGATACAGTTGCACCCAATAATCCTGTGGTCTTAACCCGCACTTGCGCCCATATTCACGCGATCAACTCAAGGGCAATGGAAATTGCGAGCATAAATGCCGATACATCCGTACCGCATGGGGGTGAAATTAACCTCGAGAATGGAATGCTCTTTGAAACCGCCCACGGCTTAGTCTTAAAAGCCATGCCAACTTTTACGGTACAAGATTGCAAAAAATTTATTCTGGCGGGCTTAGATTGGCTTTCTCAGCACGGCATTACCAGTTGTACCGACCCTGCGGTTGACCCAACGCTGCTCGAGGCATACCGTCAACTCGAATCAGAAAATGCGCTACCAATTCGGGTCAATCTGTTATTTATTCGTCGTCCAGATGGCGGCGACCAAACCTATCCCCTACCCGAAAAGTTTGTCTCGAGTTTCCTGCGGGTGGACAGTGTTAAATTCTTTGCCGATGGTGGCTTAAGCGGTGCAACTGCCGCCGTGAGTCTCCCCTACCAGAACACCGATTTTCCGAGTCATGGGGTACTGCGTTTTGAGACCGAGGAATTGTATCAACTGGCACTCGAGGCACACCAAAATGGTTTTAGAATTGGAACTCATGCGATTGGCGATGTTGCGCTTGACCAGATTTTAACGGTGTACGAACGACTGGCAAAATCCCCTCATCCAAGCATTCGACACAGAATTGAACACTTTGGATTGGCAAACCCAACCCACTTGGCTCGAGCTAAGGCGCTTGGTGTAATTGTCGTACCGCAACCAATTTTTCTGCATGAGCTGGCTGGAAACTTTGCCAAATACCTCCCCGAAGAGTTCGCGCCGCATTGTTATAACCTCCGTGCCATGATGGATGCTGGACTAACCACGGTTTTCTCGAGTGATGCGCCCGTGGTCAAAGAAGTGAGTCCCTTGGTGGGCATTCATGCTGCCACCCTCAAGCCGTTTACAAAAGGCAATCAAGTTTTGTTAGAAGAAAGTATCGAAGCCTTCACCTTGAATGGCGCAATTTCGAGTAATGACCAAAACAATCGTGGTACACTTGAAGTTGGTCAGTACGCCGATTTTAACATTTACGCCAACGGCAACGCCCCCGTTCTCGAGTGGAATCTCGAAAGCACTTGGGTTGGAGGGATACAATTATGAGTTTTGAAGCCAGTTTACAAACCTATTTAGAAGCCTGGAACGCCCGCGATTCAAGCATTCGCCTCGAGAAACTTGCCAGTGTCGTCCATCCGGGCATCCAACTTTTTGACCCGCTTGCCCATATGAGCGGCGCAGTCGTGATTGCCAAATTTATTGCCAAAGTCCACAGCAGCGTGGCTTTTGACCGCCTCGAGTTTACCAGTGGTTTCCAAAAACACGAACATGGGCTTTGGGTGCGTTACGGTTGGGGCTTATGGTTACAAGACCAGAACCGCATGGAATCCGAGGGCATGGATGTGGTGGAATTTGATAAGTTCGGGAAAATTCGGCAAGTGATTTCTTTTGGTGGGAAATTACCCGACAAGTCTCGAGATGAGTAGAGGATTCAATGCCAAAAAAACGCAAATCTGAAACTTCAAAAACTGTTGGTCGCAAAATCAGGTCAGCAGACTCTGTTCTCAATCAAGCATCTCTAAAGCGACTCGAGCAGTCTATGGAGCAATCTCGGGCAGGTTTGGCAATTGAAATGACCGTCGAGCAGTTGCGTGAGCGTTTTGGACTGGACTGATTTTGTATGCGTTTTTTTGACGAATTGAAATACATAGTTGATTTTCAAATTGAAAAATCGGCTCGTCGAAAAAGACTTAAAGACACATTTGTCTGTCCATCCCAAATCAGCAATGTCATTCTTGAGATTTTGATGTACACTATGCTTTACATTCGACAATCCAATATCCCTGAGCTTGCTAAAGTTGCTGCAAGTCACGCCCATAATCTTCCAGATTTAATTGGTGATTTTTCTGTAATGAAGTTACGACTTTATTGGGAAGATGACCGCGAATTTTTACGAAGACGCTGCAAGGAATTAAATGGTGAAATTACAATCCTCGAATCCATATGGAAAGAATCTGAACCAATCATCACAAAATACTTAAACGCAAATCCACCCCTAAATCCGTAGGGGCGAACCTTGTGTTCGCCCTGTGAGATAACATAATCCCAAATTTCTTCCAAGGAGTTTTCTATGTATCAAACAGTTGCCCGTCAAGCCCTTCTTGCTGGTGGTTGGCAAACCCTAGGCAAAACCTTTCCCGTGATTAACCCGTTCGATGGCAGCACTGTTGCCGAAATCGCCGATTGTGGCATCCCCGAAGCCAAAGAAGCACTCGAGGCAGCAGTCACAGCTTTCTCGAGTTTTAAGCACACCTCTGGATTCGAGCGCAGTATCATCATGCAAAAATGGGCAGCGTTAATTCGTGCCAACGCCGAAGCTATTGCCACTGCCATGACCCTTGAAATGGGTAAGCCAATGCTCGAGTCGAGGGGCGAAAGCATTTACAGTGCTACCGCCATCGAGTGGTATGCCGCCGAAGCTGAACGCATCGCTGGCGAAATTATTCCAAGTCGTTTTGCTCAAAAACGGGCGTTCTCGAGACCTGAACCCGTTGGCGTGGTCTACGCCGTGACTCCGTGGAATTTTCCTGCGGCAATGATTGCCCGTAAAGTCGCGCCAGCACTGGCGGCTGGATGCGTGGTGGTCTTAAAACCCGCCGAGCAATCACCCCTGACCGCATTGTTGCTGGCTAAGCTCTGGCTCGAGGCTGGTGCGCCAAAAGATACCTTCCAAGTGCTGCCTTGCGCTGACCCGATAGAAGTTTCTCGAGTTTTTATGTCGGACGCTCGAGTTCGTAAAATTACCTTTACGGGCAGTACCGAAGTCGGCAAGTTGCTGTATGCCCAAGCTGCCCCGACCCTAAAACGCTTGTCGCTCGAGTTGGGCGGTCATGCGCCATTTATTGTTTTTGAAGATGCCGATGTGGTGGCAGCCGCTTTAACTGTTTCCAATTCTAAATTCCGCAATGCTGGGCAACAATGTGTGGCAAGTAACCGCGTTTATGTTCACGAAAACTTGTCCTCGAGTTTTGAAGAAGCCTTTGCCACCCAAGCCAAATCTTTCAAGCTCGGAAATCCGCTCGATGCCGATACAACCATTGGACCATTGGTGGATAAGGCGACACTCGAGAAAGTCCAAGCGCATGTAAATGATGCTGTAGCAAAAGGCGCAAAAGTCGTGACTGGTGGGAATGCCACGGGCGGACTTTTCTTTGAACCAACAATTTTGTCTGGTGTAACCAACACCATGCGAATCCTGACCGAAGAAACTTTTGGTCCGGTTGCTCCGTTGGTGAATTTCTCAAGCGAAACCGATGCAGTAGCTTGGGCAAACAACACCGAGTACGGCTTAGCGGCATACATTTGGACTCGAGACATTGGCAGGGCGTACCGTGTCGCCGAAGCCCTCGAGTACGGCATTGTTGGCGTTAATGATGGTGTGCCAAGTGCGATGGCACCTCAAGCCCCATTTGGTGGCATGAAAAACTCTGGAGTCGGGCGTGAAGGTGGGCGTTGGGGTCTCGAGGCGTTTCTTGAACTCAAATACATCAGTATCACCCTGCCTTAATTCTCGAGTGAGGTGCTTCTCAAGTTGGGTTTGGTGCTGTATATTGACTGAGTTCAAAAAGTTTAGGAGGAGTCTCATGAAGTTAAAAACATTGGTTATGTTTGGTGGTATTGGCTTGGCTGTTGGTGCGTTAGCACTCTCACAAGTTGGCGCTCAAGGCAACACAATTCGGGTTTTTGCGGGTTCAACCTTCCGTCCAGATTTGTTGCAGCCGATTTTTGACCGCTTTGAAAAGAAGACGGGTACTAAAGTGGTTCTCGAGTTAGGCGGTGCAACCTCGGAATTGCAAGGCGCGTATTTGTCTACCGTGCTAGGCGCAAAAGACCCAAGTTTGGATGTGATGCTGATTGATGTGATTCGTCCAGCCCAATTCCAAGCCCAAGGTTGGCTCGAGCCACTCGATAAATACTTTGGTGGCGACAAAGACCGCCAAGAATTTATTGATGGCTATGTTCCAGGTCCGGTCAAAGCCACGACCATTGGCACTGAACTCTGGGCATTACCTGCCACCACTGATGTACAGTTCCTGTATTACCGCAAAGACCTGCTCGAGAAACACAAAGCGGCTGTGCCTAAAACTTGGGAAGAAGTTACCGCAACAGCACAAAAGATTTTGGCAGCCGAAGGAAATCCAAACCTCCAAGGCTTGAATTTCCAAGGCGCACCAATTGAAGGCGCAGTTTGTATGTTCTTGCAACCGTTCTGGGCGGCTGGCGGCGATTTCTTGCAAGGCGGTAAGGTCAATATCAATAATGACTTTGGTAAAAAAGCCCTGAACCTCTGGGTAGACTCAATTAATAAAACCAAGATTTCGCCAGCCCTGATGGCAGAAGTCCGCACCGATGACTCGAGACGCATGATGCAGCAAGGCAATGTCTTGTTCGGTTTGAACTGGGCATATGCTTGGGCGCACTTCCAAGGCAACGGTGGACCAACTTCTGGACCAACAGCCGTCAAAGGCAACATTGGTGTGGCACGTTTGCCAGCCTTTGCGGGTTCAAAAGTGGGCAGCAGCACCTGCCAAGGTGGGGCTTCATGGGGTATCTCGAGCTTTAGCAAGAACAAACAAAAAGCCTTTGAGTTGCTGCGTTACATGTCTGACACCAAAGCCCAAGAAGAATTCAGCATCAAAGGTGGT
>JANNEE010000373.1:0-8891 GCA_031388325.1 Deinococcales bacterium | reverse complement strand
AGTTGCTTAAAAACTTGTTCTGCCCAAACAGGTAAAGGTTTTGTGGCTACAGGTAATCTGGTGTGTAACCAATGCCAAGGTTCAGAGATTGGAATTACTACTCGAGTACAAGGAATTGCACTTAGCACTTGCTCGACGGTGTGGGTTTTGCCCATACCCGCGTCGGCAACCACCGCAATGGCGGCACTGCGAAAACCCGAGGCGATTCCGTTCAGGCGCTCAAACAACCGCCCAGCTTCGGTAGCCAGTTGCTTTTTTGAGGTGGTAGGGCTGCTTAAGTGGATTGGCATGGTCACATTGTACTCCAAATTACGTTTTGGGATTTTCTCGAGACGGTCTCGGAGTGCAAATTCCGCACTCCGAGACCGCTCAGCTAAGTTATGGTTTGAATTGAGTCACCAATGAAGTGTTGTTATTTAGAGCAAAGCCATTTCCAAATGCCATTGCACTGCTGTCAGGTAAGCCAACCACGCCCGTAAAAATCGAGTCAAAGCTGGTGTTGGTACTTGGGTTGGTATAACCGAGTAACACTTTACCGCCCGCCCCAAAGGTCGAATCTAAACTGCCGTTTTGGTTTAAGCGAACGGCTGCAAAGTCGTTGCTGTTGGCTGCTCCGACCATCATAATTTTGCCATTGGCTAAAACTGTAATGGCTCGAGGGGTATGCAGGCTTGCGTTAAAGGTTATGTCTATGCGCCCATTAGTGCCAAAAGTAGCATCTAAACTGCCTGTGTCGGTTAAGCGCACCACGCTGTACAATTCGGTGGTGACATCACGAATCAGCATTAACAGTCTGCCTTGAGCGTCCAGAGTAACGCGGCTACGGCTGTTAATCGAATTTAAGATAAGAACAGCATTATTGATTGTTTGGCTTTGATAAGCTGCGTCTACTGCGCCAGTTTGGAGAATACGATTCACAGTGATGGTTGAACTGGCTCCTGAATCGGAGATGACAAGGAAGCGTCCTTGGGAATCGGTGAAAGCGATAGCTGTTTCATTTGAAAACAGACCAGGAATCGTAATTGTTTTGCGTCCGTCACCATCAAAATCAGGGTCTAAGTTGCCACCGGGAGTTAAGCGAATCAATTCGCTTTGGGTGATAAATAAGAAACGACCCAAGTCAACTTGTGCAAAACTGAGCAAATCAGATCCAATGTTGGATGCAAACAGTTGGGTTGCACCATTCGTACCGAAACTCGAGTCCAAAGAACCATTTGGGTTCAAACGGGTAATTGCTGTATCACTAAGGAGCAAAATTTTATTGTCGGCTTGGAGTACAAATTGCACTGGAGTGACAAAACCCAGTCCAGCAGGAGGGTTAAAGGTGCTATCAAGTGTGGCATCGGCATTAAGCCTTACAATCCCCAACGCTCCTACCGTAACCAGTATTTTCCCATCTGGTTGCCGAAGACTAATCCGACCATTGATGTTCGGTGCTGTCTTAAAACCCGCCAATGGCAAATTGCTAAAACTCGAGTCTAAGGCGCTATCGCCAACGTTTGTGGCTTTAGGTTGCTCGAACCGACTCAGTACATTGGTACTGACCAAAATGGTTTGTATAATCCCGCCGCCTGTGCCTTTAATTGTAAAGTTTTGAGGTCCTGAAGGGGTGTTCAAACCAGCCACCATTGACATATTGGTATTTGTACCGTTCTCGACTCGCATATCTTGTGGCACACTTTGGGCGCTAATCACCACAGGCGCAGTAAATCCAGCTTTACGTTCGACATTGACAGTAAAATTGCTGCGGACTTCTTGCAGAATTGGGTCTTCGATAACGGTGGTGCTGAGCTTAAAGCCTTGGGTCGTGACAGGCAAAACCGTGAGTTGCACCACGGTACTTCTGGTGACGTTATTGGCAACCCCAACCATTCTCATGGCGTAGACTCCGGGCAGGGTGTTGTTGGCAAGGCTTAATGTCACCAATGAGGTGTTCTGATTGGGTGGATTAACCGTTGGAACAGGATTTTTATTAAAAACCGCACTGACCCCAAGCGGTAAATTCTCGAGGGTAAGCTGGACATTGCCGCTAAATGTGGGGTCTATTTCTTTAACGTTAATGCCAAATTTGGCGGTAAAACCGGGTTCAGCACTAAACACATTGGGGGTTGCGGTCAGGGTGTAAACCGAACCTGTTAGGGCTGGAACAACGACATTGATATTGGTACTGACGCTGATGGTTGCGGCTTGGGCGTTTAGACTTTTTCCGGGTATGCCATCTATGGCAACGCCAAGCACTTTTAAGGGGTATGTACCGGGGGCAACATTTTTGCCAATTTTCAGGCGCACACCACAATCACCGTTGCTCGAGTCGCGGGTCCATTCTTGTTCAAAACCAGCCGGTAAATTCTCGAAGGTCATTTGTACAAGGTTGCTAAAGCCCGCGTCACGCTCGAGTGCCACAAAGCTGGTGGCATCACCGCCAATTGGAATCTCGAGGCTTATTTCGGCGGGTTTGAGCTTAAAACTCGGGGCGGCTGGAATCGGCGTGGGGGTGTTGCAAGCCGCAACCAATAATCCAAAAGCAAGCAAGCCACTGATTTGATGTCCCAATTTCATGATTTTCTCCTTATTGCTAAAAACGCGAGGGTTTAAGAACGAAGTACCTGTTTTGTATCCGAACCTCCTGTGTAACGAACTTCTAAAGGCTAAATGGACTGTGGTAACGAGGCTGTAACATCAAAACTAGAATGGGAAACTTTGAGGGTCTTTGGGATTGACGATTTTTAGCTCTAACCCCAAAGCAGTCATTGTCTTTTTGTCCTCGAGCCGAGGTGCTTTTTGTACCCCCACTTGGCTAATCAGGGCGGCTTGCTGCTCGCCGTTGGGTAGTACAATCCAACCAGCCACGGCTTTTTTTGCACTCTTGCTTTCGGCTCGGAAAAAACCAGCTTGGTCTCGAGCCACACTAATGGCAAAGGCATACGTTCCACTTGGTAATTCAAGGCTGCCAAGTGCGTTTTGTAAATTTATTTTGGCAATTAGCCGCGCTCCATTTTTAGACTGCAACTCGAGCGAATTGTCTAAACCGAGTGCGCCTTTGAACCATTCGGCAGTCTTTTGCCCATCACAGATGTATGCCAGTACACGCTGTTGTTGTAAAGCAATGGCAATAAAAACTGGTGATTGTGGAATTTTTCCAACATAGACTGCCTCGAGTTGCGGTGAGGCTGGCTTGAACCACAACACGGCTGCAATCAAAAAAACTGCCAAAAGGCTAAAGATAGGTATAGCTGATTTTTTCTGGATTGGCGTTTTGGTGATTGGTTGTGGCTCGAGTGGCAGACCGCATTGGGCGCAATTTCGGGCATAGGGCGACATGATTGGCGCTTGGCAGACTTGGCACTGCTCGAGCATTTCTGTGCCATCGTTAATACAATATCTTTCCTCGCTTTCTATCGGTACGGCTCGAGCGCAGCGCGGACAGATGCGGTATTGGGGCTGGCTGGTCACGAGTTGGCTCATGGGGTTTAGGTTACGGGCAGGGTGGTAACGAGCCTGTAACGTCTTTGTTTTTGATTTGTGGCTTAGAATTCTCGGTGTGTCCGAATCTGTAGAAACCTTAAAGCAGTGCTTACAAGATTTGCCTTTGGGAAATCCCAGTTGTGCTTTGGCGTTGACAGCCGAAGCTGGCGCAGGCAAGTCTTTTGCAGTGGCAGCCTTAATGCGTGAGTTACCCTATGGTTCAATGGTTGTCCATGCCGAAATTAGCCTGAGAGATTTGCCAAAGGCGTTGCCTTCCCGAACAACACAAAAAATACCCGCACAAGATGACGTGGTGACATCATTGCTGAATCACTTAAAGCTGCTGAGTCCCTTTGTTTTATGGGTCGAAGATTTTCATGAAGCCAGTCCTGAGCAGCAACAAATCTGGTTGGCACTCTCGAGCGCGATTATTCAAACAAAAGGACTGGCACTATTATTTACCTCAAGGGTGGCAATGGCTGCGCCTGTGCAGACTTTTTTTCTCGAGCCACTTTTACCCATTCAATTAAAGTCTTTACTGGAAACTGAAGCAGGCTCAATTATCCCCGAAGCCGCGATTGTCTGGATTGAAAAGCAAACCCAAGGCAATCCGCTTTTTTCCTTAGAGTATTTTAAGTGGTTAGCCCGACTGGGTTTTTTACGCAGTGATGGTCAATTTTGGCGTTGGCGTGAACCAGAGCATCGGGTTTTGCCATCAAAGTTAGACGCGCTAATAGAACAAGCCCTGATGCCTGCTTTGGTCTCTGAGCCGCAGGCACATGTCTTGCTGGTGGCGGCTTTATTGGGTTCAAAAGTGGATTTATCGGTTTTGTCGCAAGTCACACAGAAAAGCCAAACCGAACTTAAAGAAATTTTTTTGAGACTCGAGCGATTTGGGGTTTTTAGGCGTGGACAATTTGCCCATTCCCTGTACAAAGAGGTATTGCTGAACAATCCAAATATTAAAAATCGTGAGTTGATTGCCACGCAAGTGCTGACCTTTTTAGCCAAGCATGACCCGATAGAAGCCACCCAAATGATGCAGTATGCTAAGTTAAACCCTAGCGAACAAGGCTATTATTTTGAACAAGCCATTACCTTTGCCCTCAACTTGCCAGACCCTGTGTTAGCGGCTCGGTTGCGCCGCAAAAGCATTGAATTTGTGGATCGTGTAGCCCAAGTTCCCTTGTTGCACAAAGCAGCCCTTTGGTTGCAGCCCTATCAGCTTTCCGAAGCCTTGGAAATCACCGATTTACTTTTATCACTCGAGCCGCTTAACACGGCTAATTTGCGTCTGCGGGTGATTTTACTGGCAAAACTAGGACGCACAACCGAGGCATTAGGGATTTTGCACAGCCTACCTGTGAATACCTTTACCACCCCAGAATTGATAGAACTCGAGGTACTGGTGTTCTACCGAAGCTGCCAGTATACAAAACTGCTTGAACTCTGGCGGGTTGGCTTAGCTGCACAAATTGATTTACCCGCAGCTTTGGCTCGAGCCGTGGTAATTGCTTTACTTTATAATTCGGAATTTGAAAAAGCCCAGCAAATCATGAGCCGAACCTCGAGCCTAACCGGTTTT
Source organism: Deinococcales bacterium (assembly GCA_031388325.1). Classification (GTDB taxonomy): domain Bacteria; phylum Deinococcota; class Deinococci; order Deinococcales; family JAAFIG01; genus JAAFIG01. The sequence goes on along the minus strand of JANNEE010000373.1, from coordinate 3,841 downwards.
GACCGATTGGGCAGCTTGTTTGCCGAATTGCACTTTCCATTTACCAAGCATGACTTTGCAACCACAATTGCGGCTTGCACCGATTTTCTAGGGCAACTCGAGCCGTACCGCAATGCCACCTTTGAATGGATTGACTTGTTGTGCGGCACATTGCATTTACGAGCCTTGGCGTACAGCGCTCTTGGTCAACCGCTCGCTGCTATTGATGACACCACAAAAAATCTGGGCTACCTTAAACAACTTGGTCACTCGATTATCTATGCCCAAAGAAAAGCAGAATTGGCGCTGTACCAACTCGAGGCTGGCGAAAGCAGTTTGGCAGCCACCAATTTATTTGAAGCCAGTGAAACCTTGGATTACTCAGGCGAGCCAAGCCAAAATTACTTTTTTAATCAAACTCGAGCCATCTATTACTTGGGCTTAGAAGATCAAAAAGCCTTGCAAATTGCCCGTTTAGCACTTCGTCATGCCCAAGAAACCGAAGAACCAAATCACATCAATCAGGCAAAACAGACCTTGGCACTGATTGAAGCCAGCCTTGGCTCTGGCGCAAAAGCCTTGGATTTAGTCTCCCAACTCGAGCCGCCACCAAGACTGACCAAAGCCATTGCTTTGAAGCGCTTAGGGCAATCCGCCGAGGCAATCAGCTTACTCGAGGAAGCAAGCAATTAACCGACTGGACGTATCCAACTCGAATTGGCTCATCTTAAAAACGACTTTGCTTTTGCCCAGAAACTCTTAGAGAAATTTAATCAAAACCACCAAGGGCAACTGATTAAACTGCTTCAATTATACTTTTCAGATTTTAGTCGCCCTAAAAAACCAGCGCTGCGCGTACTGGGCGATATTTACTGGCACGATGCGCCCTTGGGTGAACGTGGACGCAAAGCCCTAGAATTATTGGTCTACCTACTCGAGGCTCGGGTTGAAAAACAGCCAGTCGTGACTTTAGAAGAATTATTCAGGGTGCTTTATAGAAATCATCAGCCCGCCGAAGCCAAAGCTGCCTTAAAACAATTGGTTTACCGAATGCGAGGTTTTCTGGGTACAGAAGCAATTTTATATCTTAGTGATGGCTATGCTTTAGGTGCGTTTGAAACTGACCTTGAGCTATTTTTAGAACATCCACAACCCGAATTGCTTTACGGCAATTACATCAATGACCTTGGAGCAGACCACCCCTCGAGTCTGCGCCAAGTTTTAACAGAAAAAATCCAGACCTTACTATCCGAAATGATGCAGCACAACCACCCTGAAACAGTCCGAATTGCCCGAATTTTACTCGAGATGAACAGCCCAGACCAAAAAAATCTAACCCTGATTCTTAAAGCTGTTCAACACGCCAAAGACCCTGTAGCAGCGATTCAAATTTATGCCCATGCCAAACAAAAACTCGAGGAAATCGGCGAGGATTTACCCGATTCTTGGCAAAAATACTTACAAGCCCAAGGCTAAACGTTACAGCCTCGTTACCAGTCCTGGCGCAAGCTGTAGGAGAAAGGAAAGGAGCGGGTATGAAAAAACGGTTTTGGTTACTGGCATTGCTGGTTGCAGCACTAATCACCGCCTGTCCAAGTCCTCCACCAGTCGTGGCTGATGGCACTTGGGGAGAATCAAATTGGGGACAGGCTAACTGGAGGTAATTATGAAAAACATTGTAAAGAACTGGGCAATTGGATTTGGGATAGGAATTTCTGGACTTGGCGTAGCTGCCGTGACATTGCCACACACTTTTTTACCAGGAACACCGATTAAATCGGCAGACATGAACGCTCAATTTTTAGAAATCAGCAAAGCCATTAACAGCCTCGAGACCCAACTCAATACAGTCAAAGGTTCGGTCACGACCCTCGAGACAGGTAAGCAAAAACGAGTTACTGGAACGTGTACCATCGGCTCGAGTATCCGCACCATAGATGCCGAAGGCAATGTCGAATGCGAACTGGACGATATTGGAGGCAATGGCGGTAGTTTCTCGGCAGGCGCGGGTTTGAATTTTACAAATAATGTTTTTTCGGTAGCCGATGCTGGAATTACCACTTCTAAATTAGCTGACAGCAGTGTCAATGCCGCTAAAATTGCCGATGAACCAGCCGTTGCCCAAAGCATAGACACCGACGGTCATGGCACAATGGCACAAGGGCAAATTATTATTCTCGAGCAAGTCACGGTTCAAGCTCCAGCCAATGGTTTTGTATTGGTGATTGGTTCAACTCAAGTCGGTATTGTTGCCACCACCAATTCATTTCCAGCCGCCGCTTTTGGAGTTTCTAAATCACCAACCAGCATGGATAACGAACAAGTAAAGTTTGTATCTGCCCCACCAGTCGCTGCCAATGCCAACAATAATTCGGTTTTCCAAACGGTCTCGAATCAAAAAATCTTTGCGGTCAATGCAGGGGCAAACACCTTTTATTTACTAGGAAGCCGTCAAGTGAGTACCCCTGTCAGCAGTAAAAAAGAAACTTTGTCGGCTGTTTTTATCCCCTCGAGTATGGGAACAGTTGAAGAAATTGACCTCGGCACGCCACCGATTTAAGTATCTCACACCTCCATTTTAGAATCTTCAAAATGCGGCAATTCTGTTCTTGCTCATAAGATAGCACCTCACGGGCTATTCGCGCTCATTTTGGTGTGAGATACGCCTAAATTGCCTCGGTATAAAACGACTCGAGCAACCCCAGTTTTTTCTCATGGGTATGAACCCACGCCATCAGTTCAATATAATCCAACAGCAACGATAGGAGGTACATTATGAAACGGTACTTATTCCCACTTGGCTTCTTGCTGATAATTGGTTGTGCGCCCGCCAACAGCACCACTAGCGCCCCAACAGTGATAAAAGGTTCAGGTGACATTACAAGTACCATCGAACAATACCGTCAATTGCTAGGCGGTATAAATAACAACGGAGAACCAGGCTCGAGAAGCACAGGATACCGAGAAATAAACTGGGATAGCTTGCCCAACGAACTGTCAGCTCCCAATTTTTACACCCCAGATTTCTTTAATGCCTCCACAGCCCCTCGAGCCAGAGGCGCAGTTCTCAGTACCCCAGGAAAAGGTTTAATGGTTAGCGCCAGCAATAACAATCCGACTGGCACATTGCCAAGATTTGGAAACATCAACCCAACCTATGTCAATAGTTTTAAGACCTTTAGCAGCGAACGCTTATTTTCACCAATTGGTAGTAACATTGCCGAAATTCGTTTTTATGTACCAGGAACAAATACCCCAGCCGCCGTGCAAGGTTTTGGGGCGGTTTACACTGATGTGGACACTGACCATACTGCCTTTGAGTATTTTGATATAAAAGGCAATCTACTCGGTTCTTTTGCAACGCCAATTGCCGACAATGGACTATCGTTTCTAGGTGTAGTTTTTAAACAAGCAATTGTTCATAAAGTACGCATTCAGTATGGTACAGCCGCATTAGGAGCGGATGACAGTCTAAGCAATGATGTTGCAGTTATGGATAATTTTGTCTACGGCGAACCAAAAGCCATTCAGCCATAACATGAAGATGTTCCCCTTGAAAATCTGCTCGAGAGGTCTTGGCATTATAATTCAATCAAGCCATCAATGACAAAGAACCCGTCACGGCTGCCAGAATTTTTTCATGGATTACATCGGCGGTTTGGGTTGCATCCAAAACCAAGAAACGTTCTGGTTCGGCTCTGGCTAACTCGAGAAACCCAGCCCTGACTTTTTGATGAAACCCCAAATCAGCTTGCTCGAGTCGGTCTGGAGTACCAACTCTAGCAGCCCGTTCTAAGCCCAGTTTCGGCTCGAGGTCAAGCAGTACGGTTACATGTGGGCGAAGTCCGCCCGTGGCTTCCCA
>JANNEE010000348.1:0-1830 GCA_031388325.1 Deinococcales bacterium | reverse complement strand
CCGACAAGCAGTACGACCTGATCGTCTACGCCCTGGTCGACTCGAACATATGTTCGCCCTTTTTTATTGATTTAAGTAACAAACGTTTGCGTTTTGTATTTTATCTTTAAGTGCGTATTCTATTCACTCCTTAAGAAACACCTGTAATTCGGCAAGGCTCGAGGTGTAAAATACTCTGAAGGCTGTGCCAAAACCAAAGGAGCTTAAAAGTGAGTCAACCAACCCCGCAAGATGTTTCCATTAGCACCAAGCCAGCCGTCATGGACGGATTAAAAGGCGTGGTTTTTACCGAATCTAAGCTCTCATTTATAGATGGTGAAAAAGGAATCCTCAAATATGTCGGCATTCCAATCCAAGAACTCGCCGAAAACAGCACCTATGAAGAAACGGCTTTTCTGCTCTTTAATGCTCGTCTTCCCAGCCAAATCGAACTCGAGACCTTTGATTTAGCCTTAAAAGCCCGTCGGGTTATTCCCAGTGGTTTAACTGCCCTGATGCGTTTATACCCAAAAAACCTTCATCCGATGCACGCCCTGCGAACCGCCATCTCGAGCCTAGCAATGTTTGATGACCATGCCGATGACGTGAGCGAAAGCGGTAAACTCGACAAAGCCCTGAATTTAACCGCCCAAACCGCCACAATTATCGCCGCCCTGTTTCGTTTACAACAAGGACTAGAGCCAGTTGCCCCAAAGCCAGAATTAAGTCATGCAGCAAACTTCTTGTACATGCTGCACGATACCGAACCGAGCCTCGAGCAAGCCAGATTATTCGATATTGCTTTAATTCTCCACGCTGACCACGGTATGAACGCCAGTACCTTTACGGGCATCGCCACTGCCAGCACTTTATCGGACATGTACTCGAGTGTCACCAGTGCGATAGGGAGCTTAAAAGGTCCACTGCACGGTGGAGCAAACGAAGCCGTGATGGACATGTTGGCGTTGATTAGCACTCCCGAAAATGCTGAAAGTTTTATTAACGCTAAACTTGAGAAAAAAGAAAAAATCATGGGTGTTGGACACCCAGTCTATAAATTCTTTGACCCACGCAGCCGTGTCCTCAAAGAATATGCCAAAGTGGTTGCCAATAAACACGGTAAAAGCGTGGCATACAGCACCTTAGAAAAAGTCGAAGAGATTGTTGTGGCGCGGCTTGGTAGCCGAGGCATTTACCCTAACGTGGATTTTTACAGTGGTGTGGTTTACTCCGACCTTGGCTTACCCAAATCTTTCTTCACCCCGATATTCGCACTCTCGAGAATTGCAGGTTGGACAGCCAGCATCATCGAATACACCCACAAAAACAGTATTTTGCGACCAACAGCCAATTACACGGGTCCTTCGGATGCACATTGGATTCCGGTCGAGCAGAGGTAAACAAAGGAAGCGACCATGCCCGAAGCGCCCAAAGCCCGAAGGTGCTGCTGTAGGGGCAAGACAGGTGCGTGTTTATGGTCAAGAAAGAAAAAAAGAGGAAAGAGGAATTAAACATTCGCTTTCCTCTTTCTATTTATTAGATCAACCGTAGGGGCGAGGCATGCCTCGCCTTGTGAAAGGTGATTTTCCCACAATCAAAAATTAAGAAATGAGCCAATCCAAAGGAGTTTTATGTCAATCACACAGTCAGCAGCTTGGCAAGCACTCGAGCAGCATTTTTTGGAAATCAAAGACACCCATTTGCGCGAATTATTTGCCTTGGATGCTTCCCGTGGTACTCGGTTTTCACTTGAGGCATCTGGATTGTATTTGGATTACTCTAAAAACCGAGTCACGACAAAAACCATGAGCTTACTACTCGAGTTAGCCAAAACCTCCAGACTCGAGCAAA
>JANNEE010000329.1:0-4257 GCA_031388325.1 Deinococcales bacterium | reverse complement strand
CCCAAATTGCCGACTTAGAACTGACCCTTTTTAACCTCGATGCGCTCGAGCAGCACGCCCAAACCATGCAAGCCCTAAGCCATGCCTTACCGCTCGAGTACAGTGTTAAAGCCAGTTTGCTAATCAGTAAAGCCCAATTGTACCGAGGACAATTTACCCAAGCCCTCAAAACCGCCAGCCAAGCCTTAGATGACAGCACAGGCGAAGCCCAAGTCGAAGCGCTCCTGTTGATTGGTACAGCCCATATTGGGGCTGGGCAGATTGCCCAAGCCAAAGAAAACCTATTAAGAGGACTGCAATTACAAAAACGCGGCATTATCGCCGCAGAACTTCACTCGAGCCTAAAAGAAGTCTACCGCAGGCTAGGGGATTTACCACAAGCCCTCGAGCAAGCTGAATATGCACATGGGATTTATAAAACTTTGAAAAATCGTGAACAAGAAATTACACAATTAGCCCATATCGGACAATTATTAGGCTTGCTTGGACGCACATCAGAAGCCCTTGACCGACTGAAATCTGCTGTACTTGAAGCAAGAAAATGGGGTTTGCAAAGCGTTCTGACAGTTTCCTTGGTATTGCTTTGTGCTGAACAATTGAGGGCTGGTTTTTTCGTAGAAGCCCAAGCTCCAATTACAGAGGGACTCACCTTAACGACAGGAAAAATGCAGGCTCGAGAATGCCAATTTACCGCCATGCTCTCAAAAGCCCAATTTCGTACAGGTCAACTTGGAAGTGCAGTTACTAATGCACAACTCGCGCTTAACCTTAGCCAAGGTTTAGGTATGCAGCACACGATTCAGCACCTTTGGATAGCCGAGGTTTTTATTACTTTGGGTGCTTATGAAAAAGCTGAAATTCATATTCAGTGTGCCGAAGAAATCTTGACTGATTCAAAACAAGAGTATTGGATATTGTTACAAATCCTTAAAGCCGAAGCCGCTTTGGGAATGCAGCAAATGAAAATAGCCAACCAATTGCTGCAAAGCATTATGGACTTGTACAGCACAATACGCCTCGAGTACCAAGTTAAAGCGGCTTGCGTTTTCACTCACTATTACTTGCTACAAAATGAACTGAGTTTAGCTGCTTTACATTTGAAAAAACTCCCTTCAGTTTTACCCAACTGGCTACAGCTTCGGGTGTGCAGTTGGCGTGTTGTGCTGGGCATGGAAGTTGATCCAAAAATCTTTAAAACCGCAGCAAATTCACTGGAAAAACTCGGTTTTCTCGAGGTGTTGGCGCATCAAGCCCCCAATAATCAAAAATCAAAATTGCAAAAACAAATTCATGAAACACGACTTATACTGGAAAAAAGTCTTGAACTAGACCAAACGATACAAATATCAATCCCAAAGTTTGGAACGTTTTTGGAACACCTAGACAACTAAGATCGGTACAGGAGGTTCTTGATGAACAACAATTCCAAAGAACTTGTGTTTCAACTTCGGCTCACACCATCTACAGAACAAGCCCCCAGTTCGGTTTGGCTCGAGGGTAAAAATCAATATGCCCCAATTCGTTTTGATGATTTTCAAGCCTTGGTGCGTTACTTAGGCTCACTGGCGGATGACGGAATAAGCGGAGGTCTACGATGAAATTTTTTATTATTCCGATATTAGCGCTTGCCCTTACTGCTTGCCCTGCCCAGAATTTGGATGACTTAAGCAAAGACGAACTCGATGATTTAAGTGAAATTTTTATCAGTGAAACCAGTACCACCACCATCAATCTGGGTGTTTCTGATACAGTTCTGTTGGTAGATAAAGACAACACCTTGCGCCTCCAAGCTCTGCCAGCCAATTGCCGCACGATTGTGGCTGGTTCAGAAACCGACTCGGATTCCGATACCATCCCAGACGATGTAACTTACGAATTTAACGCCGTCAACTGCATCAAGCCCTTGCCAGACAACCGCAGCCGCAGTAAAAGCGGCAGAATTCGTCTCGAGGACACGGGAACATCCCCTAGTATCGGCTACCGTTTTACCTTTACCAATTTTGAAATTATCGAGCGGCGCTTTGGGGTACAAGTCTTTAGCGAAACCCGCAACGGCACAAGAGGCTCGAACTTAAGTGCCAATAAATTGCTGTTGACTCGAGATAACAACGTAACTGTAGAACTCAAACGCCCCAGCCGTTTACTGCAAACCCTGCGTAATCAAATGAATTTTATCTTCACCTCGAGCAGTCCGATTATGCCCAATCAACCTTTCCCAGCCGGTGCTATCAGCATTAACGGCAATGTCGAGTGGACAAGAGGAACGTTCCCAAGCCGAAGTTACAGCACAAATACTACAAGCCCACTGCAAACCGATCCAAGTTGTGAATCTCAACGAATTGTTGGCGGTGTGCAAACCCTGACTCGAGCCAAATTAACCCTGACTTTTGCATATCAACTTTGCGGCATTGCCCCAATTGTGAGTAAAACCTTGAATTAAATTCTGAACCTATTTTCATCTCGAGTTGTCAAAATACCCTTATGCGTTATGTCTTGGCGGTTTTGGTGGCTCTTGGCTTAGGTTTTTTCTTAGGGCGTTCGAGTATTGCCCCACCACTCGAGAACAGCCCCGAAGTGATTTTTGCGCGTGATATGCGGGCGCACCATATGCAGGCGGTGGATATGGCGACCCGAGTGCGCGATGTCACCAAAGATGAGTTACTGCGTCTACTGGCAACCGATATGTTGCTGACCCAACAAAACGAACTCGGGCAGATGCAGGCGTGGTTGAATGCTTGGGGTTTACCACTGACTGGGCGTGACCCTCCGATGAATGGCAGTGGAGAAGAGATGGGTTTAGCTTCAAGGGCTGATGTCTCGAGTTTAAGTGTTTTACCCGTGAAAGCCTCCGAAATAAAGTTTTTACAACTGATGATTCGCCACCATCAAGGCGGGGTGATGATGGCAGAAGACCTTCTAAAGTCTGGCTCGAGGGAAATTGCTAAATTATTGGCAACGGGGATTGTGCGCGGTCAGAAAATCGAAATAGATGCGATGCGAAGTTTCCTTAAAAAACGCGGTGCAACTGAACTTCCAGCCCTAGCGCCACTCAAAATGAACCATCGGTAATTTGGTAACGTACTCCAAAGAACTGCCTTTTGTACAAGCAAATGGTAGTTTAAGGTTACTTGAGTAGGAATAAAGGAGTTTCTATGAATTCATTATTGACATGTCCGAATTGTGGTTTTCAAAAATCTGAGGTTATGCCACTGGATGCGTGTCAATATTTTTATGTTTGTAGTAGTTGCGAAATAATGCTAAAACCAAAAACAGGGGATTGTTGTGTTTATTGTTCGTATGGTTCAGAGCCTTGTCCGCCTAAACAAAAAGGTGATTCTTGTTGTAATTAACCAACTAAAGCCTCGAGAGTAAGGAGAAACATGGATTACGATGTGCTGATTATTGGAGCAGGACCGGCGGGCTTAACGGCTGGAATTTACGCTGGACGCGGCAACTTAAAGACTGGAATTTTAGAAAAAGGCAATCCCGGTGGGCAGATAGCCCAGACCGATGAAGTCGAAAATTACCCCGGATTTGCCGAAGCGATTTCGGGACCTGAGTTATCGAGTCGTATGGTTGCCCAAGCCGAGAAATTCGGAGCGCAAATCATTTATGATGAAGTGTTGAGCTTAGAAAAATTCGGTCATGGCTTTAGAATTAAGGGTTACGACAAGTCTTACACCTCAAGTGTCGTGATTATTGCCACAGGCGCAAATCCAAAGCGCTTAAATGTACCTGGCGAAGACAAGTTCTACGGACGCGGTGTCTCTACCTGCGCCACCTGCGACGGTTTTTTCTACCGTGGTAAAAATGTGGTTGTGGTTGGCGGTGGCGACGCTGCCATCGAAGAAGGCACATTCTTGACCAAATTTGCCGCTAGTGTGACGATTATTCACCGACGCGACACATTACGCGCCAATAAAGTTGCCCAAGACCGCGCCATGAAAAACCCAAAAATGAAATTTATCTGGGATACCGTGGTCGAAGAAGTGCTTGGCGAAGAACTGGTGACTGGTGTCCGCACCAAAAACCTAAAGACTGGTCTCGAGACGATTGTTTCAACCGATGGTGTTTTTATTTACGTCGGTCACGAACCAAACACCAAATTTCTCGAGAACACAATAGAACTAAACGCCCACGGCTATGTGGCAGTGCGTGATGAAATCTATACCAACATCCCCGGTTTATTTAGTGCAGGAGATGTTTCCGACGAGATTTATAGGCAACTCAGCACCAGTGTTGGGGCTGGCACAAAAG
>JANNEE010000326.1:0-4103 GCA_031388325.1 Deinococcales bacterium | reverse complement strand
GCAAGATTATCGGTCGCACAACAGAGTTGAATGCGGTTCAAACCCAGTTCGGAAAAAGCGTAATCCACTAAACTCGAGACTGCTTTGGTGATAATGCCCTGCCCAGCAAAGGCTTGCCCAATCCAGTATCCAATTTCTGCTTTACGATGAATCAAAGAAAAGTCAAATAAACTGACCACGCCAATCAGTTTTTCTCCTTGCCAGACACCAAAATCACCAGCGCCATCCTTAACAAATTTGGCTCGAGACCGACGGATAAAATCTTCGGCGGTTATTAAGGTGCTTGAGTCCACAAAGCCAAGGTAGCGCCGCAAATGGGTTCGGCTTTTATCAATCAGGTCAAACAGCATTTCTGTATGATGCAATTCAAAATGTCGCAACTCGAGATTTGGGGCAACTGGCAAAGAAAAAAGTTGGCTAGAACAAAAGGTCACGAGGCGCATTTTAGGCTGGAATCAAGGGCAATGAGGTTGCCAAAGCTACCCAAAAAGGCAAAAGGTAAGGGCAGAGATTGTTCATTTTGACTCGAGGGGTAAAGTGAGGGTGAAGACTGCTCCTGTTTCGGGGGAACTAGAGGCTTCTACTGTTCCGTGGTGTAATTCAACAATTGTTTTGACGATGGCTAAACCAAGTCCACTACCGCCAGTGCTTCGGTTTCTCGAGGCATCGGCGCGGTATAAGCGTTCAAAAATCCGTGGTAAGGCATCGGGCGGGATTCCTGTGCCAGTATCGGCAACACAAATTTCGGCTAGGTTTTGGTGTTTGTGCACCGTTAGACTGACCAAGCCGCCGATTGGGGTATGGGTTAAGGCATTCTCGAGCAGATTGCCAATGGCTTGTTGAATTCGGCTGGCATCGAGCGGCAAAATCAGTTGTGAAGCGGCATGAAATTCAAGGCGGATATTCTTGGTTTCGGCTTTGGCTTGAAAATGCTCTAACGTATCTTTTGCAAGGTTAGTTAAATCGCTTGGATGACGTTCTAACGTTAAGGCGTTGGCATCGGCAAGGGAAAGTAAACGCAGGTCTTCGACCAGACGCTCGAGTAATTTGGTTTGGTTTGACAGGCGCATAATCGCTTCCATCTCGAGCGGCATAACCCCATCTTCAAGGGCTTCGAGACGGGCTTTGATGGCAGTTAAGGGGGTGCGGAGTTCATGGGCAATATCGGCAAATAGGTTTTGCCGCGCCGTGGCTTGTTGTTCTAAACCCAGTGCCATTTGATTAAAATTCTGGGCTAAGCGCCCCAGTTCATCCTGCCCACTCACTTTGGCTCGAGCCGATAAATCGCCTTGGGCAACCTTGGCGGCGGCTAAAGAGACCAATTGAATCGGATGACTGATTCGCCGAGATAACAGCAATGCCAAACCAACCGCCATGACCAAAGAAATCCCAACCCCAAAAAGCACGGTCTGCTGCACCCATGGACGCGGGTCAACAAAAGCAAAAATTGGATTGCGATTCTGTTCTCGAGAACGCCCACCACTGGGTTTTAAGGGTGGGGCAAGAATCGCATTTAATGGTTCAGCACTACTTGGATTTTTGGCTGTTATTGGTGAATCATCTCGGGGTGCAGGACAAACCAAACCGGTTGGTGGTTTATCCCGACACAGAATTTCGACACTGCGAAAGACATCAGAAAATTCACGTTTGCGTTCATTGGGTTGCTTGAACTGATTCTCGGCACTAAAAAGCGTAAAGGCGGCTGGAATACCTATTGTGGCAAGGGCGACCAATAGCATCGCCCCAATAATCCGCGCCGTGATGCTGTTCATACTGTCCACCGCAACAGGCATTTCATACTGTCCACCGCAACAGGCATTTCACGTCTCAAACCGCAAACGATAACCAATCCCACGCACCGTCTCGAGCATATCGCCCACACCAGCATCGGCTAATTTATGGCGCAGATTTTTTAGGTGTGCATCCACCACCCGCTCTAAGGCATCTGAATCTGGCAGTGCGACCTCGAGTAATTCTGCACGGGTAAATGCCCGACCCACCGCCCGCATTAACGCCTCGAGCAACCTAAATTCGGTCAGGGTTAAATCCAACCTTGAGCCACTGGCTTTGACCGCCACTGCCCGCACATCGAGTTCCAAGTAGCCCACCCGCAGCACATCTAATTTTTCTTCTGGACGCGCCCGACGCAAGACCGCTTTGACCCGCGCCACCACTTCACGTGGCGAAAACGGCTTAATCACATAATCATCTGCACCGAGTTCCAAACCAATTAACTTATCAATGTCCTCGGCTCGAGCCGTCAGTAAAATAACAGGGGTGTTGCCATCTGCCCGCACTTTTCGCAGCACCTCGAGACCATCTTTTTTGGGCAGCATCACATCGAGTAAAATCAAATCGGGCTTAACCAAACGATGCAACTCGAGCGCCCTGTCACCATCGGCAGCCCGTTCAGTCCGAAAACCATCTTTACGCAAATAGGCTTCTAAAACATCGGCAATTTCAGTTTCATCTTCGACAACCAGAACAATCGGCATGGTGTGTAGTGTACTCATAAAACCATTATGACAGGCAACAAATGAAGGTGACTCGAGGAAACTGTGAAGATTAAGTGAAATTAAGTATTCACAATACCTTCACGCTGAGTTCTTAGAACCTTCGGCTCGAGATAAAAAACTGTTCATAGGAGAACCCATGCAAAAACCCCTATTCATTCTTATCCTATTTTTTGGTACTGTCTTGGCAGCTACAAACCAAACCCTCGAGCAGGTGCTTAAACGCTTACCGCAGAGTCTTGAATGGCAAGTTATAGACCAGACCTTTTTGGTTGCCCAACATAATTTTGAGAGTAGTTTAGCGGCGGCGGGTTTGCGCCTTACGGTTGGCGCAGATGTCAGCAACAACACCAATACTGGCACAGGGGTCAACAATGCAACCTACAAAGTCAATGCCACTGCCAGTTTGCCGCTTCTGCCGTGGGCGAGCCAATTTGATGATATTCGCAAAGCCGAACGCGCTTTTGCACGGGCTAAACTCGATTTGCGCGACTCGAGAAATACACTTTTTATCAGTGTCAACACCCAATACTTTAATCTTCGCATCGCCGCACTGGATTTAGAACTTGCCAGTAACACCCTTATTTTGCGTGAAAACCAATTAAAAACCGCTTTGACCCAGCGCAGCAACAATCAAATCACGCTCGAGCAATTCGCCACCAGCCAACAAAACTTAGAAAGCGCCAAAATCAATGCCAACCAAGCCGAAAATACCCTCGAGTTAAACCAACAAACCCTCGCCAATACCCTTGACCAAATCGAACTAAGCCTTGCCATAAGTAGCCCTCCCCTACCCACCACGCTTTTACCACTCGAGAACCTCTTAAAAACCGCCTTAATCGACCGCACTGACACCCAAAAAGCCATTTATGCCCTACGAGATGCCGAAGATAATTTAACCATCGCCCAGCGTGACCGGTGGCTACCCGCCAGCAGCATTAACCTTGGGGTGTCTGACAGTGGTGCAAGCCTGAACACCTCGCTTAATTTACAAACAGGCAGTTTAAGTATCGGTGGTTCATACCAACCGCCAACCACACCAAGCACAGGCACGACCATCAGCATCAGCGCCAGCATCAGCTTACCCGTGATTGCTCCAACGGGCGATGCCCGAATCACCAGCGCCCAAACTGCCTTAAACAGTGCCAAGCAAAACCTTGAACGCAGTAAAAAAAGTGCTGAATTGGATGTACGCCAAAAATACTCTGAAACCCAAAATGCCACACGACGAATTGAATTAAGCAAAAAAGCCTTTGATAACGCCAAGAATGCTTTTAGCACAACCCAAACCAGAGTCAATGCAGGTAGCCAAACCAAAAACGACCTCGAGACCAGCCGTTTAGCCATGCAGCAAGCTGAACGCGACCTAGAAAATACGATTGTGACCGCTTATACAGCATGGCTTAGGCTCGAGAATTCGCTTGGTAAGGGGTTGACCAAATAATCAAGTCTTACGCACTTCCCCACTATCACTTTTGCCTACTTAGGAGTTCATGATGAAAAAAATGATTTTTATCGGTTTTGCTCTATTCTCAATCGCCCTTGCCGCCGCCACTGCCCTCAATCTCGAGGGAGCAACAAAATTAGCCC
>JANNEE010000319.1:0-3855 GCA_031388325.1 Deinococcales bacterium | reverse complement strand
CACCACCACGGCTGTGCCAATCTCGAGCTTGCCTGCGGCTAAAGGCTTTGCCCAACGTTACAACAAGAAATTTGATGTCAGCGCCGAAGGTTACGCTGCCTACGGTTACGATGCTGCTCGTGTGGTTATCCGTGCGATTGCGGCGGCTGGCAAAAAAGGCAAGCCAACCCGTGAAGCCGTGGCTGCGGCTGTTCGTCAAGTTAAAATGCAGGGCATTACTGGTTCGATTGCATTTAACAACCGTGGCGATTTGCCCGTTGCTAAATACGTGATTGTGGCTGCCCAAAACGACTACGATAACAACAAAGTCAACAAAATTGTTAGCGTAGCGGCACCAACTCCAGAACTGAAGTAGTAAGCTCCAAACACAATTAAGGACGGGGAAACCCGTCCTTTTGTCGTTTCTCGAGCCTAAAGGATTATGGAATACTCGAGAAAACTTTGAAAATACTTAGGACTTGGGATTTAATAAAATCCGTGAGTGGCAGGGAGGGGACATCTTGACTATAAACGCGCACCTTACGGGCATAGTCGCAAGCCCCTCCCCTACGAAAAAATGCCGTGCTGTAGGGGAGACCCTCTCTTGACCATAAACACGCACCTCACGGGCATGGTCGCTTGTGGTCTCCCTATAAGTGAAGATTTCGTAGCTTAAAGAGGTGATTATGTCAGCAGAGTTGTTTTGGGGGTTGTTACCGCCTACCATTGTGGATGGTTTGTCCATTGGTTTGATGTACGCGGTGATTGCGCTTGGGTACACAATGGTTTATGGTGTTCTCGAGTTTATCAATTTCGCCCATTCAGAAATTTTTATGGTCGGGGCAGTGGTCGGTGTTGAGTTAATCACCGCGATTTTAATTCCAACAGGTCTACATGCTTTGATTCAAGTAATTATTGCAATTGTCGTGGCGGCGGCGGTGGCTGGCGCGTTAGCCGTGGGTATAGAGCGGGTGGCGTACCGTCCGTTGCGGGTGCGAAATGCCCCGAAGCTCGTGCCGCTTATTTCGGCAATTGGCATGAGTCTGTTACTGATTGATGTGATGCGGCTTATTCTCAATCCAGCCAATCCAAACCGTCCGTTTCCGTCAGGTGGTACATTTGAATTCTTTTCGCAACAACTGGACTTTGGGTTTGTGCAAATCAATTATAAAACCCTGACCGTTTTTGTGGTGGTGATGGTGATGTTGGCGGGCTTAATTTATTTGGTTAATTACACCAATTTGGGAAGGGCTATTCGGGCTGTCGCCCAAGACCAAAGCACCAGCAGTTTAATGGGAATCAATGTTTCCAATATCATTGTTTTAACCTTTTTTATTGGTGGTGCATTAGGGGGGGTGGCGGGTGTGTTGTACGCTCTTAAATACGGTGTAGCATCGCCCGTGATGGGTTTTATCCCGGGGCTTAAGGCATTTACTGCCGCCGTACTTGGTGGGATTGGCAGTATTCCGGGGGCAGTGGTTGGCGGTTTACTGCTTGGCTTACTCGAGACCGTGGCTGGAACGTATTTGCCACTGATGACCAATGAGCAAATTGGCACAGAATACAAGGACATTGTGGCGTTCGGCTTACTGATTGTGATTCTGATTTTTAAGCCAGCCGGTTTACTTGGAAAGGCGGTGGCTGAAAAAGTATGACCCAAACTTCTAACGATAAAAGTGCTTTGCTGCTGGCTTCGACCGTTATCAGTGGCATTGTCGCGTACTTGATGGTGCTGCAAAAGAACAACATCGAAAGTTACTTTGTCACGCCAGTGGTGATGTACTTTTGCCTTAATTTGTACTTCGCTGGTTCTTGGAAGGTTTCTCGAGTGGCTCAAATTGCAGTTTTTGTGCTGGTCTTAGCGATTGGAATTCCGATGATTGGCTTTACCAATTCGCTGTATTTACAAGTGGCAGTCACGATTTGTATTTTTGCAGCCATGTCCCTAGGCTTAAATGTCGTGGTTGGTTTTGCGGGTTTACTTGACCTTGGGTATGCGGCGTTCTTTGCGGTTGGCGCGTACCTTTGGGCGATTTTTGCTGGTTCACAAGCCAATGAGTTTATTGCTGGCAACCTTTTTCCATTAAATGGCAATTTGGTCTTTGTGTTTATTCCCTTGGCGTTGTTTGTGGCGGCTGGATTTGGAGCGCTTTTAGGTTTACCTGTCTTAAAAGTCAAAGGCGATTACTTAGCCATTATTACGCTTGGTTTGGGCGAAGTGATTCGGGTACTGGCAAATAACTTAAATAAACCAATCAACATCACCAATGGTTCGCAAGGGGTGCGGATTGCGCCTAATCCAGAAAATAGTCCGTTAGCGTTTATTACTGTGCCGCTATCCGAAGCCACGGGAATCCCATTTTTTCAAATGCAGCTAACCATGTATTACGTCTTAATTCTGGTTGTTGTGGCGGCTGTGGCGGTCTTTGTGACGCGGCTTGATAACTCGAGAATTGGGCGGGCTTGGGTGGCGATACGCGAAGACGAAGTGGCAGCCCAAGCCATGGGTATTCCGCTTGTGCGTACCAAACTGATTGCCTTTGCGACGGGTGCGAGTTTTGCTGGGGCAATGGGTGTGCTGTACGCGGCGGTGATTGGTTTTATTTCGCCCAACGACTTTAACTTTGAACGCAGTACCCAAATCCTCGCCATGGTGGTGCTGGGCGGACTTGGCAGCATCCAAGGCGTAATTGTTGGAGCGGCGATTGTGATTAGTTTGAATCAATTGGTGTTGGTCGAAATCAGTCGGGTTTTACAGTTGGTTAAACTCCCACCGCGTTTTGACCCGACCCAGTACCAACAGTTAATTTACGGCGTGATTTTAATTGCGATGATGATTGTGCGTCCCAAAGGCTTAGTACCCGCCAAACGCAACCCCGCAAAACTCGAGAATCTCGAGCATGGTGAACTTGCCAAAGGGGTGAAATAATGCTTCTCAATGTCAATAAAGCCCGTAAGGTTTTCGGCGGGCTTACGGCGGTCAATGATGTGACTTTTCAAGTTCCTGAGAAAAGCATTATTTCGGTGATTGGACCAAACGGCGCGGGTAAAACCACCTTTTTTAACATGATTACTGGCATTTACAAACCGACTTCTGGCGAAATTATGTTTGATAACCAGAATATGATTGGTTTACGTCCGGATGAAGTGACGGAAAAAGGCATTGCCAGAACTTTCCAGAACATCCGCTTGTTTGGCGCAATGACCACCCTCGAGAATGTGCTGGTCGGACGGCACACCAGAGCCACCACCAGTTTTTTAGATGCGATTCTGCACAACAATAACTACAAACAAGATGAACGGGCTGGGCTGCTGCGTGCTAAGGAACTGCTCGAGTTTGTGGGTTTATTAGATAAACGTGACGAACTCGCGGCAAATTTGCCTTACGGTGAACAGCGTCGGCTCGAGATTGCCCGTGCGCTGGCAACCAATCCCAAACTGATTTTACTGGATGAACCCACCGCCGGTATGAACCCCCAAGAGACCGAGGAGACCAAGCATTTAATTCGGCGTTTACGCGACGAACAAGGCATTACTGTGGTTTTAATCGAACATGATATGCGCGTGGTGATGACGATTTCCGATAATGTCACGGTGCTAGATTACGGCACAAAAATTGCTGAGGGCTTACCGCATGAAGTTCGCAACAACCCGCAAGTCATCGAAGCCTACCTTGGGCGTGGTGCGGCGGCTGGTGAATTCGGCAAAACCGCCGAAGGAGGTGAAGCCGCATGAGCGACACCAAAAATGAATTGAAGCCCGAAGCTCGTGGCGAATTAAAGCCCGAAGCTCGTGGCGAACTAATGCTCGAGATTTCGGATTTACACACCTATTACGGACAGATACATGCCCTTAAAGGCTTATCCTTTACGGTGC
>JANNEE010000255.1:0-1799 GCA_031388325.1 Deinococcales bacterium | reverse complement strand
CGAGAACAAGGTCTTCGGTGTGCGGAAATTCTTGGCGCAGTACGATTCGGTCTGGGTCAAGGCTGGTGATGACACTGGCAACCGCTAGGGCGATGTGTTCAACTGCCTTTTTAACGGCACGTTTAGCATCTTTTGAGCCGTTTTGGGCAGCCTGAAAAACTTCGGATTCCCAGTTGGCTATGGTTGGGTCTGGACTGACATTGCGTAAAGCCTCAAAAAAACCATATGCCAGTGCGCCTAGGCGTGGTTTTTCAAAACCTGTTAAGCTGCTTGGCAAGTAACTGAGTTCTCCGGCTGCCCCCCGAGAACCACGCAATAATTGCCCACTGCTGACAATTCCAGCCCCAATGCCATAAGCAAAAATCACAAAGGCAAAATCATCTGTGCCATGTCCTTGACGAAACTCTCCCCAAGCTGCACTGCGGGCATTGTTTTCGAGTTCGACTGGTTTAGCAAAAACACTTTCTAAGGTTTGTTTTTCTAAAGGTTGTAACCCAAATAACCATGAATTCTCGAGGGTCGCATTTGGCGTAACAATGCCGGGGGTGCAAATACCAATTCGTTTGGCTTGCGGAAAAGCTTGGCTGATTTCTTGGAGGTGACGCAGTGCCTCTTGGCGGCTTAGTTTAGAAAATTTGTATAAACTGATTGTTTCGATTTGCTCGATTTGCTGTCCGTAGAGGTCAAAGGTGGCTGCCCGTAAACTCGAGCCGCCGAGGTCTATGGATAACACGGTGTGTTGTTCGGGAGAAGTACGGTAACGTTTGGCAGGTCTGCCTTGTCCACGTTGTTCGCCGTCCGAAGAGACCAATTTTTGTTGCTTGAGACGTTTAACGGCTTGTATCACGGCGGGTAGGCTTAACCCACTGCTTTCCACCAAGTCTGGTTGGGTTTGCGGCGAGGTTTGACGCACGGCTTGATAAACCCGATGTAGGGCTTGATTGTAACTCACACTGCAAAAGGTAGCAGATTTTCTTTATAAAGTCGAGTTCACAAAGACCTAAAACGGTTATTGGATTCGTAGCCTGTCAACTCGAGGAGAGTAAATTCCCTTCGTAAATGCGCCTGATGGTGCTTTCGATTTCTGGTTCTTGAAGGCTCAAATCACGAATACTGTACTCCTTAGAAATACTAGCAATAATTGCTGGTACTCGAGTGTCTTTATGAATTTCAAATGTCGCCCTCGAGCCATCTTGGTGAATGAGGCTCGCGCCGTTTATCTCGAGCTGTGGCGGGGGTTCTTCAAAGTCAATGATTAAACGCCTCTGCCCACCAAATTTATCTTGTAAACTGGTCAGTTGCCCATCAAACAGTAATTTTCCGTGGTCTATAATCATCGCTCGAGAACAGAGTTTCTGCACGTCGCTCAGGTCATGGGTGGTCAGAATAATGGTTGTGCCACGTTCCAAGTTGGTGGCTCGAATAAATTCACGGATTCGTTCCTTGGCAACGACATCTAAGCCAATCGTCGGTTCGTCTAAAAAAAGCAGTTCTGGGTCGTGCAGCAGCGCGGCGCAAAGGTCTGCCCGCATTCGCTGCCCAAGGCTTAAAGAACGGGCTGGGCTGGAAATAAATTCATCTAAATCCAAGAGCTTTTTGAAGGTATTTAAGTTACTCAAGAAACGCGGGGCTGGGATTTTATAAATGTGTTGCAGTAACTCGAGGCTTTCAATCACGGGTAAATCCCACCACAAACTGCTGCGTTGCCCAAAAACCGCCCCAATTTTTGCAACATAGGCTTGCCGAGATTTCCAAGGCGTAAAACCCATCACCTCGAGCCGCCCAGATGTTGGCACAAG
>JANNEE010000249.1:0-3071 GCA_031388325.1 Deinococcales bacterium | reverse complement strand
AACGGAATGGAGTATTAGATTCTGTTCGTGTGGGGCGTGTGGGTTTGGTTTTGCGTTTCCGTTTCCACCCCCCTTGTTATTCCTTGGGGGGGCTTTTTTGCTGTCTCGAATCATCCTGTCAAAAATGCCTTCAAGTGTCAGTTTCTTAAAGGCATCACGTTTTTTAGAACGACAAGTGTACAAGTCAAGGTCTGACCACCTCATACCGCGAGGCTCTTGGGTATCCACTGTTAAGTCTATGTTTGAAACTCGGTAGAAGTCTGGGGAAACACCTTTAGGCATTTCTAGCGCCTCGAGTGGGTCAGGGCTACACATAACCGCCTCGAGTAATTCCAAATACTCTACAGCCGCTTGTGTGCCTTTGAATTGCAAGAACTCAGAACGAAAGGTGATAAAGAACTGTCCGGTCTGACCAGCGACGGCTTTATTCCACTTATCTGGATTCCATACTTTGATTTCACAGATTTTAGGGTTAGATAACTTAAAATCGTAATGACGGTCACCACGGGCAAAGACAGTAAAACAGCCCAAGTCTAAATGTTTAACCACCAATTGCTCGAGTTCTGGGTTCTGCTCGAGTTTGGCACGGTACTCAATCACCTGTTTTTGAACATCTCGCAGCCACTGGGAAGGCTGGGCGTTCTTGCTAAGGCGAATCATCAGGGTATCAATCACCTGATTGACCAGCTTTGGGGCTGTCTTGCTACTCGAGCGGCGTGTCATGAAACACCGCCAAAACTGCGAAAAGTAACTAACCTTACTTTTGGAAAATAAAGAAACGCATTACTACATAAACTGTAAGTAATGCGTCTGTGTGGTGGGCAGGACAGGGATTGAACCTGCGACCAGTCGCTTGTAAGCCTACAACAGCTAAAATTTTCAGAATGCGTTTAGACAAAAAAGACGATAAGAACGGTGTTTTTGCACGGGTAAGAACGCATTGAAACACTTTGAGCATTAAGAATCACTGCCCTTTAGGGTGTCGTAGGGTGTCGAAACTCTTTCGTAATTTTGCATCTGACTAGAGGCTTGAATTGAACTTGTTTCATTATAGATTTCTGTTGTCATACGTGAAGATTTATGCCGAACAATCTTTTGAATTGTGGCAACAGAAAAACCACTTTGAATACCCCCAGTAATGAATGTACGACGCATAACATGAGTAGAGAAATTACGCACTCCTGCTTTTTTGACAATAACAGCAAATGCTCGTGTGACATTGCGATACTGCAAGGGTGTGCCAACCTCAGAGGCAAAAATTAAATTATTTTCTTGCCAGACTTGCGCCTCGAGCGCTCGCGTCTTAAATACCAGTTGCTTAACTCGTTGAGACTCGAACCATGACAAAGATTCTGAATCCATTTGCAACGCACCCTTAGAACCCGACTTAGCAGGATTAAACAACTCACCACCCTTTTTCCGTGTGTGGTCAAGGGTATGTTCAATCTCGAGAATATCGCCGTGTAAGTTGTCCCAACGCAGAGCCAACGCCTCACCAATACGCAAGCCCCAACGCAAACACAACTTTAGCAAAAACTCAAGGTTATGCCCTTTTAGTGCCAACTTAACTTTTTGTTCTTCCTCGAGCGACCACGCGCCACGCTCACGAACCGCCGTAGATTTTGGCAAGTCATCTACAAAATCCATTGGGTTACGTTCGATTAACTCAAGCCGCATAGCACTTTTGAAAGCACTACGAAAGAAAGTAAAAGCATGACGACGATATGAACCTGATAACTTGGCATCGGCAAGCCGAGACATAAGCGCTCTGGCTTGCACACCAGAAAATTTGGTCAAAGATAAATCTCCCAAGTGTTTCTCTACCAGCACCACATAAGCTCCGTACTGTTTGCGAGTACCCGAAGCCCGATTCTTACCGCGTTCATCAGCAAAACGCCGCAACCACTGAACAACCGTTAAGGATTCACGGGCAGGTAAAACCATACTCGAGGATTTACCGAGTAGCTTATTTTGTGCTTGGACACACGCTCTTTCACTCGAGCCGTACACGTACTGGCGTTGTGGCTTACCATCACGATAACCGATGGTGACATAAGCCGACCAGCGCCCATCCTCGCGCTTAGTCGGCTTTGAACCTGCACCTTTAGGACGACGCGAACGCTTAGACAGCATCGGCAGAACTCCAAGAACTCGAGGTTGACAACCAGCGCTCACGGTCTGCCCGAGAAACCAAAATTCTACGCCGTGTTGTACCTGTACGAATGACAGGCAAGCGCCCCGACTGGACTTCCACACGAAGTGTATTTAAGGCAATTCCAAGGACTTGAGAAGTTTCCTTAAGATTTAAGCAAGGCAGTTTTTCAAGCTCGAGAATGGTTTGAATATCGCGTGTCATGAATACCGCCTTTGACCTTGCCACGGGAAACCATGACCAAGCTCTCTTGGTTTTTGCATTTGTGATTGTTGGTCAAGGCGTTTGAGTACCTTGGATTCAGGCTCGAGACTTGCCAGTGATATGAGTTTCTGACTTTTACTGTTCTTAAGGTAACGAGCGTTCAAACCGTACAAACTCAACAAAAGTGGAGCTTCTTTGGTGCAAGTTGGGCAGTAATGCAAAACAGGCATACCAAAACGATTAAAGGCACTGATTGACCCTTGAGCCATGCCAGTAGAACGCTTACCACAATTATCACACTGACAAACCTGTGCCGCTTGAACAGCAATGCACAGGGGCAAACCAGCCAGTAATAAAGCAGTAACAGCGCGAGTCACGGTGACACCTCGCCTTCGTACTTGAGTTTTTCAATTTTCAGTTCTTGAGGCGCTATGACTTCCGACTCACGGCGAAACTCGAGATTAGCTTCTATCAATGCCAAGAGTTCAGCAGCAGGAGCTTTTGAGTACGTTTCAATGGTCATATTTGCCAAAGTATGGTTAGGCATCAGCAATCACCACCGTGTCATTGTCCAGACTCTCGCCTTTGGTTTCACGCACCCAGTACGCACCATGACGGCGAACATCCGCCAAACGCAAAACACAATGCAAGTTGTACGCCAGTTGAGAAGCATCGGTGTCTGAACTGGTCACATAAATTGTGAACCACACAAAAT
>JANNEE010000212.1:0-2155 GCA_031388325.1 Deinococcales bacterium | reverse complement strand
TCTTTAGCGTTCTTCCAAGCGCCTTGGTCACGATGCCATGCCTGTACTTCGTTCTCGAGGTCAGACAAAGCCAGCTTTGCATCGGCATGATTATGTTCGGCTGCCTCAACTGCCCTGTGTACTGCCCGAAGACGGGACTCTAAGCGCTCGAGTAGGTCGAGGTTGCTTGGTGCAGAGCGTGCCGCTTTACGGGCTGCTTCTTGGGCTTTCTCGGGTTCGCTTTGAATATCCTCTAAAGCATCTCTGGTCCGGCGTTCCTCTGCCCGTGCTGCTTTGATAAATGGCTCGAGCGTTTCAGGGTCTCGAGGGTGGGTGTACCCAAATGAAATTTGCCGTGGTTGCTCGAGGGTAAGCAATTCGTCGGGTAGGTCATCGGTCTGGGTTTGCCCAAGTAACTTGGCTTTGAATCTCGAGAGGGCATCTTCTGACACGCCAAAATGTTTGGCAGTGTTGGCAATGGTGTCAGTCTCGAGCATTGTTTTTATTGCCTCGAGTTCTGAGTGTGTGGTGATTGTATTCGGTCTTGACATAATCTTATCTCCCTGTCTTTCTAGCTGCACTTGGCATGGTTGGTGGGTCTGGAAACTTAAAGGCTGGTTGTCCAGCAACCGCATTACTAAAAGCCGTGCCGATACTCGAGGGTTTAATACTCACAGGTGGATTTGTAACGGCTTTGGCTAAAGCTGCGCCGCTTGTTGGTGCATTTGATGGATTGTTCACAATGTCGCCAGACTGGGTAACACCGCTAGTCTCCGTTGTTGGTCTGGAAAACCCGCCCTGTGCGTCTTTTAGCTTTGGTGTGATATTTGTTAGGCTCACCGTAACTGGTACACGGTCTTTTTGTGTGTTATTCCAGTTGATTTCTACACCACTGACAAGCATTTTGGTAATCCCAAAACTTTGTAAAAGCGGATGTCCAACGTTTACGGGCATAGGTTTTACACCAGCACTACCTTTGTATTTACTCCGAAATTCATGGAATCGTTTTAACTCAGCAGATAACACAATCAATTCAAATGTAGCCGTATCCTCAGTCCAATTGGCATCAGTAATGACCACGCCACTTTGACCACTCACGGTTTCTCGATCCATTTGTAAAGCCCCGCCCAGCCGAACACTTTGCACGATACCGGGTAAGGCTTCGCCACCAATAAATAGCCGATTCCAAATACTGGCATTGTCACGTGGTCGTTTAATTCCATCGTTCATATTCACACTTCCTTTTGTCTGGCTGCTCTGCGCTCCAGTACGTTGCGCTGTGCGATTGCTTTGAATTCCTCTTTATCAAATTCATACGGTACTGCTGTTGCCTTTTCCAATTTGTCCACTTCTCTTGCAAGGTCGTTAGGTGTTGGTGGCTTTTCGGTTTCAAACTCGAGTTTCGCGGGTGCGGTTGTTAATTCTTCTTGGTTTGGTGGGTCCCTAGGGCGCAGGGCTTCGCACCACTGTTCAAGGGTGCGCTGTCCTGTTTGTATGGCTTCCTCTGGACTGCTTGCCGTTGTTCCCTCGAGAAACCTTTGTGTGATGGTCTTGGCGCGTTCCTTAGCGGCTTTGTCGAGGGTCTTGGCGTGGTTGCTCATGCGCTTGCCTTGTTGCCTTGCCATGCGTACCATGCTTCCCAAAGATGGGTTCTTGCATCCTCAGTAGCACCTGTTAAGTAAGCGGCTGCCCATGCCAGCACATAAAGATTTAAGTTGGTGATGATGCCTTTGGGTGTATAAATCGATCCGTCGGGCAGGGTCGCATTGCCAGCCGCGCTCACCAATCGCTCGAGTTCCCACGGTAAACGCGCCATAACTCGAGTATCGGTACTGGGTGCATGGACTTTGGTAAGAATCTGCAAAAATCGGGGTTTGTGGGTACGGACTGCCTCCAGTAATTCATCCTCGAGTTTTGGGTCTGCGGTAATGCTGATATTGCCTTTTGAATTGACTTCAAGAATCACGCCTCTTGCCTCGAGCAGAATTTGTAGTGTTTCAAAATCGAGCATGATTACACCTCCTGTTTTGCCATTGGCAAACTAAAGCCTTTTGAGGATTCTTGAATTGCACCACTGGTCAAAAGTTCAAGAATCGCATTCTCGAGTTCAGGGCTGTTTTTGATTTCTAAGAGTTTTGGTAATCGGGATTGCGAGACCACACCCCTTTTTAGAGTC
>JANNEE010000346.1:0-2838 GCA_031388325.1 Deinococcales bacterium | reverse complement strand
GCGGTCAATGTGGCTGCCTTACCACGCGATGTTAAGGCATGGCATCAACTTGGCGAACTGGTGTTACTGCGAGCCAATCTATACTTACAAAGCGGCGATGCAAAATCAGCTTGGCAAGATTATTTCTTGGTTTGGAAAGCCGCCAACCTGATTCGTAACGCTAAAGGCTCGCTGCTCGAGCTAGACGTGGGCGATAGCCTTGGGCAATTGGTATTAACCCAAATGCGCGGCGCAATGCGCCAAAGTACCTTTGATGATTTGGCTTGGCGCAAGTTACTTAAAGAACTTCAAGACCAAGTTCCAGACCCCTTGTCGCTCAAAGAGAGCCTAAAATCAGAACGGCGTTTTTTTAGGTTGGCACTCGATGCGGCTACGGGCAAAACGGCGGGACAAACCCTGCGAATCAACGTCAGTTCGCCAATTGTGCGTTTTATGCCCAATGCTTATTCGCTGCAAACAGGCAAAACCCTCGAGACCTATACGCTTTGGCTCGAGGGAATCTTAAAACGGGCTGGCAACTGCCCAGAAGCCAAAGATGCCCAAAGCCCGACCGACCCAGCCTTTCTAAATACCAATCCATTGGCGGCAAATAGTGTCGGTCATGCGCTACTTAGAAGTTGGATACCGCCGTATGGACTGGCAACCAGAGCCTGTAAACTGACCCAAGCCTACCGTGCCACCCAAGTCAGTTTGGCGCTCCATGCTACATCTGCCCTGACCGAAGGTGTACCCCCAGCCAACCTTGGGGTTCTCGAGGGCAGGTACTTTGATAAAATGCCAATTGACCCGTTCAGCACAAACAGTACAGGTTTTCAATGGGATATTAACGGGAAGATTTTGCGTTCTGCCGATGGTACTGGCTACAGCGTCGAATTTTAAGTACACAGACTAAATGTTAAAGATATTTGACATTTAGTCTGAAATGTTTTACATTATTTCATGTCAAAGATTTTTGACATTGATTGGAGGAAAATGACACACGAAGAAAAGTGGACTTGGGTTTTCTTAAGCACTGCGATTATTGCCTTTATTGCCTACTGTATTTGGCTAACCAGCCAAAGCTCGAGTACCCCACTGACCGAAATTGCTTATGTCAGCCCGATGCTCCTTGCAATCGGTAGCGCTATTATCAGCACCATCTTTGGCGAAATACTGATTGCAGCAACCGCTCCAAAAGGCAAAAAACGTGATGCTCGAGACCAAGAAATCATTAAAGAAGCTGAACACAGTGGACAGTTCCTTGTGACCATTGGGGGTATGGCGGTGGTGATTATGGCAATGCTAAAACTCAATCATTTTTGGATTGCCCACACCATGTACCTCGCCTTTGTCGGTTCGGCAATTATTACCTCTGTGGTCAAAATAATTTATTACAAAAAAGGGTTCTACCCGTGCTAAAAACCACGCAAATCACCAATTCAATTCGAGCCTTGCGCTTTGCAAATAACGAGATGACCCAAGCCGATTTAGCCGACCGCATCGGCATGACCCGCCAAACGATTATTGCCATTGAACAAGGCAAATACTCCCCTTCGCTCGAGATTGCTTTTCAAATTGCAAGGATTTTTAGAGTCAAACTCGAGGATGTCTTTCACTACCCTGAGTAAAAAAATCATAGTCGGTCATAGCGTCAGATTCACCCTGAGCGCCAACTCGAGTATTGCCCAAAGACTGGTGATGCAAATGTAAAAAACCTTGATTTTCTCGAGAACCTTTCCTGAAGAATCTACTGGAATTAAGCCAGTAGAACAGTCCTTTATTGCCAAACGGAGTTAAAAATGAATTCAATGTCACCACAATCACCACTCATGGCTCGAGTCGCTGGACTTGGCTTACTGCTGATGTTCTTCGCGGCTGTTTTTTCTAATTTTGTTGTTGTCGAAGGACTGATTATCCTCACCGATGCCGCTAAAACGGCTGCTAATATTCTCGAGAATCCAACACTTTTTCGCTTTGGAATGATTGGTTTTTTTGTTGTTCTGGTCTGTGATGTGCTGGTGACATGGGCGCTCTACCTGTACATGAAACAACTTAATGACAATTTGTCGTTATTGGCAGCTTATTTTCGCTTGGTCTACACGGCTATTTTTGCGGTGGCAATTTTGCACTTGTATCAGATGCTACTCATTTTACAAAATACAAATACAGCCTTCACGACACAACAAATAGAAGTTCAAGCCCTGATGTCTTATGACTCATTCCAGCTTGGCTGGCTGGTTGGCTTATTGTTCTTTGGGTTTCATTTACTGACCCTTGGCTATTTGATTCTGACCACTAATCACGTCCCTCGAGCCATTGGTTTTTTATTGGTACTGGCTGGAATTGCCTACACCGCCGATACCTTTGTCCGTTTTGGGCTGCCCAATTACAACGATTACAAAGATATTTTTGTACTGCTGGTGGCGTTACCTGCTGCCGTTGGCGAATTATCGCTTTGTGTCTGGCTTTTAATTCAGGGCTTTAGAAAGCCCCAAACTCGAGCCAAACAAGGACTTTTATGAACACTCAGCTGAGAATCGCAGCAATCTTATTTTTAGTCACTACCACCAGTTTTCTTGTGGCAAACAGCTTACTCGAGTCTGCACTGGCTTCGGTCACTGCATTTACCACCCTGAAAAATCAGGTTTTTATTGGCGCGTTTTTAGAGGTTATCAATTCAATTGGGGTATTTTTAATTGGTGTACTGCTCTTTAGCGTTCTGCATCGGCATAGTTTGGTGATTGCGACGGCTTACTTAGGTTTTCGGTTAATCGAAAGTGTTTTATTATCGGTTGGTACAATGGCTGTTTTGCTGATTACCCAACTTGGTAGTCACTTTGATTTACCCAATGCCTTAGC
>JANNEE010000159.1:0-6944 GCA_031388325.1 Deinococcales bacterium | reverse complement strand
CGCATACAGTGGGTTAATCGGGCTGGGTCGAGGCGAATCTGAGCGTAATCAAAACCCTTACCGGGTTCACCCAGAACATCCGCGTCCGTCAATTCTAAATTGTCAAACTCGAGTTCGCAGTGTCCACCCGGCGAAAAATGGTCAAGCGTTGGGATGACTCGAGAAATCCGAATTTTTGGGTGATTCATCGGAATTAAAAAAATTGTTGCGCCTTCGGCAGTTTTCGCCAGAATCAAGGTAAAAGCTGCACCCCACGCCCCAGAGATAAACCATTTTTTCGCCTCGAGTTTCCAGACCCCGTTTTCTTTAACTGCACTGGCTTGGAGCATACTTGGGTCTGAACCCGCCCCGGGCGGTGGTTCGGTCATCGAGAAACACGACCTGATTTCACCCTTTGTTAATGGCATCAACCATTTTTCTTTTTGGGTTTCATTGGCAACCACATGCAGCAAGTGCATATTGCCTTCATCTGGCGCGGCAATGTTTAGGGCGTGAGGACCGAGCATACTGCGTCCCGCTTCGATGAAAAGTTTATAGGCTTGTACCCAAGGCAGCCCCAAACCCCCAAGCGAACTTGGTAAATGCGGCAACCACAGCCCCGTTTTTTTGCCTTCGGTTTGCAGTTCTGACCGAACCGTTTCGAGTTGCTCGAGGCTAAAATGCCCCACGAATTCGCGTTCCCTTGGGATGACCGTGCTGTTCATAAAATCACGGAGTTTAGATTGTAAAGCGGCTAAGTCTGTTGTCATGATTGCCCTTAGTCTATCCCAAATTTGAGTGTGCCTTCGTAAATCGCTCGTCCAACAATCACACCCTCTATTCTTAGTGTCTCGAGCAGACGAATATCGGCTTGGTCACGCACCCCACCGCCAGCGATTAGCTCACCTTGCCAGACGGCTCGCATCGGTTTAAGTGGTTCTGGGTTTAAGCCCTCGAGTGTGCCATCACGGGCAATATCGGTGTAAATTAAAGTTCGGATTCCAGCCTCCCAAACTTGGGCTGCCATTTCCACGGCGCTCAGGCTGCTGGTTTCTGCCCAACCTTTGACCGCCACCAAGCCATCTTTGGCATCTAAGCTGACCACAACTTTATCTGTGCCAAACTCGAGAATCGCGGCTTTGACAAATTCTGGGTCGGTCACGGCGGCTGTGCCAATAATAATTCGGTTTACGCCACCGTTTAGTAATTCCCTTGCTGCCTCAAGACTGCGAATCCCACCACCAACTTCAACCGGTACACTCAAGGTCTTAGCAATCTCGAGAATAATGGCGCGGTTCTCGCCTGTGCCAGTGGCTGCGTCTAAATCCACCAAATGCACCAGTTTTGCACCTTTGTTTGCCCAGTGCAGCGCTGCCTCGAGAGACGAATCAAAATAGACCGTCTCGAGTTTTGGGTCGCCTTTATAAAGCCGTACTGCCCGTCCGCGTTGAATGTCCACACAAGGAATCACATTAACCATTTGGGCAGAGTAACATGAGCTATCCCTAAACTTTAAGCCCGCTCCGTCTGGCTGAACGCAGACTGCTGATACTCTCGAGATATGTGGCTAGTTGCTCGAGACTGCTTAAGTTATGAATACTTAAGAAATCATCTATAAAGGGTAGGGCTGCCAGTAAACCCCGTGTCTGAGGTTGAAAACCCGTTGTGCCAATCAGTGGGTTAAGCCAGATTAAACGGTGACAGGTTTTTTGTAAGCGCTCCATTGCTGCGCCCAGTACGTTCGGTTCACCCTGATCCCAGCCATCAGAAATAACTAGAACCACTGCGCCGCGCCCCAGAACTCGTTTGGCATGAACCCGATTAAAAATTTCTAAACTCGAGCCGATGCGAGTACCACCAGACCAATCATTGACACGTTGTCCTACTTCGGTCAGGGCAGTATCCACATCTCGCCGCTCGAGGTTCTTGGTGATTCGGGTCAAGCGTGTACCAAAGGCAAAAGTTTCGATGTTGCGCCGTTCTAAGCGTTGGGTGACAGCGTGCATAAAATGCAGCAACAACCGTGCATAGCGTTCCATACTGCCCGAGACATCGGCAATCACAACCAGCGGACGTGGCTTGGTTTTTGGTTGTCTCATCTCAAGCCGAATCCATTCGCCCCCATAACGCATGGCAGTGCGAAATGACTTGCGGTAATCAAGCCGTTCGCCTTTGGTGGCAGGTGCAAATCGTCGGGTACGCCTCTCCCCTACTCGCCACCGAAAACGCTTTAAGGCATTTTTGGCTGCCTCGAGTTCAAACGGGTTCATTTGGTCAAAACGCTTGGCTTTGAGGGTTTCATCACTGCTGTAGGTCAAAGCTCGGTCGGTGAGCGGTTGCGGTGGCAAATCTGAACGGGGCGCAGTTTGACTCGAGCCATCACGGACTTCGGCAGGACGCGGTTTTTGCTGCTGATTGGGTAGGCTGATTTGGTTTAGCAGTTCATCTGGAATGCCGCCCATGCCAAGTTCAGTCCAGAAGGTTCTAAACACCTGTTCAAATTTAGCCAAGTCCTCGCGTCTCGAGATTAAACAAGTTCGGGCAGCGTTGGCAAAGGCTCTAGGCTCGAGCATTGGAATAAAACTGAGGGCTAAAGTAAAAACCTCGGTTTGGCTTGGTGTGACCCGCACACCAGCTTCGCGTAATTCACGGCTAAAGCGCACCGCATGAGCCAAAAGATGATTCATGAGCGTCTCGAGCGTCCTTTGGTTCTATAGCCTTCTTGACGATAAAATACACGAATAATGGTTAAAACTTGGTCACGTTGCACAACAAAAAAAATAGCTCGAGTCTGTCCTGAGCGAATTCTAAACACGCCACTTCTGGCTTTAAGTGGCTTTATATCCCCAACTCCTGTTATTGCTAAAGTCTCAATTGCCTTTTGTAAGACATCACCATCTGATTTTTTTAATTGAAGCAATTCTTTACGGGCTGCATTGGTGTACACCACTTCGAGCGGTAGTCCAGCTAAACGCTTCATTTGTTATGCAGCCTATTAAATTCAGCATGAACAAGACTGGCTGGTACTACTTCACCTCGAGCAGCCTCGGCAAGACGCTCATCTATCAGTGCAAGTTCTTCGTCGCTGATTATTTCGTCATCTTCTGCTATTTCTAGGAGTGCTATTTCTAAGGCTTTGGTTCTCGAGCGGATACCGCGAGCTTGGCGTATTTGCTCTAAAGCAGCAAAGGCTTTTTTGGATAAGACTTGTTCAATCATCGTCATGGGTTTATTCTACTCCACGCCGAGCAGTTCGACCTCAAAGACCAGTGTGGCGTTGGGTGGAATCACACCGCCAGCACCTCTCGCACCGTACCCAAGATGTGGTGGAATGGTCAGTTTGCGTTTCCCGCCAACTTTCATGCCGGCTACACCCTCATCCCAGCCTTTAATCACATGTCCAGCCCCGAGTGGAAATTCAAAGGCTTCGCCCCGAGGCAGGCTCGAGTCAAAAACCCTGCCATCTGGGAACATGCCCGTGTAATGGACTTTAACAATTTGTCCAGAAGTTGCGGTTGCGCCTGTGCCGATGATGCCGTCTTCGATAATCATTTCGTCCATAGAACATGCAGTTTACCGTAATTTTTAGCACAGCGTCGGGGCTGGTTGTCTGCCCAGTGGTACGCGATAAAAACCATTGGCTCGAGGTGGAATGGTCAAGCTGGCATGTCTGGTCAAGCGAATCATAGTGCTTGGGTTGCGGTACTCGAGAACGGTGACGCAAACACCGTAGGCTCTTAACCATCTGGCGATAAATTCACTGGCACTGCGTTTGTTGCTGCGTACCATAATGCTCTTGTCGGGGCGCTCGAGGTGGCGCTCTAAAGTGGGGATGCTCAGTCCAAGGTGTGGTGCGACCCGTTTAGCGATGTCGTTGCGCCGTTTACCACTGGTGATTTGTTGGTCTAAGCGAACCGCATATTGCATGGCTGTCCCCTCCTAGAAAAATTGTAAGGGTTTTGCGCGTTTTTTTCCGCCGAGTTTTTCACAATTTTTGGCTTTTGGCTTTCAGGTTCAACAGTCAGTACATTGTGACTCAATAATGTTAGACTGTTGGGCAAATACGGTATTTTGCGAATTCAGGAGCTTATGGTGGTGCAAACGAAAGGAAATGTTATCTTCGGTCACGGCTCGAGTGTCGGGCGTGTGCGCGACCATAACGAGGATTATCACCGCGTTAAGACCTTTTCTTCTGGGCGCAGTGCAATCAGTTTTTTTGCTGTGGCAGATGGTATGGGCGGCGCGGCGGCGGGTGAGCGTGCCAGTAAAACCGCCATCGAAGTGGTTTCTAAAGCTATTTCGGATTATGTGGATTTTACCTCGGCTGGCAATAAAGCCATTCCTTTAGATAAAGCCTTAGAACGGGCGTTGGTGGCGGCGAACCGCCGAATCAACCGCGAAGCCCTCGAGAATCCAGAGTTCAGTGGTATGGGGACAACCATTACGGTTTGTATTGCCTTAGAACGGCAACTGATTTATGGGCATGTTGGCGATTCGAGGGCGTATTTGGTGCGAAATGGCGAAATTTCACAAGTCACTCGAGACCACTCTTGGGTTGGTTTTCAGGTCGAACATGGAATCATGACCCCAGAAGAAGCCCAAAACCACGCCAATCGCAACCAGTTAATGCGGGCGTTGGGAACTCGAGCCGAGGTTTTGGTGGATGTCGGAATCATTCAGACCAAAGTCGGGGATGTGTTTTTGTTGTCTTCGGACGGCTTACATGGTTTTGTTGAGGATTTTGAATTTCTCGAGGAATTACAACGCAAGGGCTTAAATTTACAGAGTGCGGTCGAGTATTTTATTGGTATGGCAAATTCGCGTGGTGGTTTAGATAACATCACTTGTGTCATCGCGCAGGTGGTGGCATGACTTTACTGACGGTGGTTGTGTTGGTGGCTCTTTTTGTTTTGGCGGCTTTTATTTTTTGGCGTGTTCCACCGCGAGTCCTGATTTATACGGTTTCTGGGGTGTTGCTGCTGGTGGCTGGCTTGATGTTTGTGCTGAATTCCAGTCCAGACCTTGGTGGCGGTAAAGCCAGTCCTTTTCGCAGCACCGCGATTTTAGCAGTGGTTGGTTTATTGGTGGCAGCTTCACTTGTGCCTCTGGATACCGACGGCGCTCCAGTGCGAAATCGCCGTAAGCAAAAACGCAAAGTCAATGCCCCCGCCCCGTCTAAAACCCCAACCCTAACCAGTTTGGGTGGTAAAAAAAATCTGGATGCGGGGACGCAACTCGCCCGTTACGAAACCCAAGACCGAATTGGCATTGGTGGTATGGCAACGGTTTATAAGGCGCGGCGCAAAGACGACAACAAAATGGTTGCCTTAAAAATCCCGCAGGATAAATTTATTGCCGATGCACGTTTTGTGCGGCGTTTTCACCGTGAAGCCGATGTTTTAATGAAACTCAATCATCCCAACGTGGTTAAAGTTTTTGAGCATAACAACGAAGGGGCAACCCACTTTATCGCCATGGAACTGATTGAAGGCGAAGCCTTGGAGAGTCTGGTCGAGACACGGCGTTTAACTTTAGAGCAGAGCGTACAGATTATTAAACAGGTTTCAGATGCACTGCGTTATGTGCATAAGCAAGGGATTATTCACCGTGATATTAAACCGGGCAATATCATGGTCACCAAAAACGCAATTAAGACCGACCCAACCGCCCAACTCGAATTAGGCAGCGTTAAGCTGATGGACTTTGGGATTGCCGCAGGGCGAGTCTTGACCCGCTTAACCATGACGGGTGCAAGGGTTGGCACACCAGTCTATATGAGTCCAGAACAGGCTCGAGGCAATAAAATAGATCACCGTACCGACATTTACAGCCTTGGCTTGGTGTTTTATGAAATGGCAACCGGACAAACGGCTTTTAAGGGTGGCTATGAAGCGGTGGTACAAGCCCAGATTTTCCAGACCCCAACCCCGCCTCGGCAAATTAACTTAGAAGTTCCACCAAAATACAATGATTTAGTGATGCGAATGATTGATAAAGACCCCGATAAGCGCCCAACCTTAACCGAGGTCATGGAAGAAATCGAAAAAGGATTATTTGACCAACAAGTAGACCTGCATGGACCTGCCCATATTGTGGTCAGCTTAAACACCCGCAAAGGACCAATTCGGGTGCTGGACTTAAACGGCAATCTTGAACGCAGTTTTGGGCAAATTGCTTCGGGGCAATTACCCGGCGCACCCGTGGCAATCGGGGTTGACTCAGAAATGAACTTTTATGTCTCGATTCTCGAGTACCGCTCTAACGACCCAACCGCCCGTTTATTGCGTAAGTTCGATAAAGACCACAAACAAATGCTGGCTTTTGGGGCTTACGGCATGAAACCCGGCGAACTGCTCTACCCGATGTCTTTGACGGTTGCCCACTGGAATCAGTTGTATGTACTCGACGGCGAATCGTATAGCGTCTCGAGATTTGACCTTGATGGCAATTACTTAGGGCGATTTGGCGGACGAGGCACAAGCCAAGGATTGTTTGAAGACCCGCGCAGTGTAGTTGCCGCCACTGATGGCATGATTTACGTGCTGGATTACGGCAATCGTCGGGTACAGCGCTTCTCGCCCGAAGGCGAGTATGTCAATCGGTACTCGTTTAAGGTCAGTAAAGACTCACCAGACTTGCGGCTTTTGGATGGGGTCACGGCGGCTGCCAACGGCACAGTTTATATTGCCGATGCCACCGCCTCGAGGGTTCGCACCCTCCTGCCACCCAAAGGCGCACAAGGACCTTACGCCATCATCGAAGCTCTTCAAGGCGAGGACTCGAGCCAAGCCCTTGATTTGGTACTTGACCCACAAGGCAATTTGTATGTGGCTAGACGTGGTGGGCATTTGATTCGTAAATACGCCCCAGATTGCAGTTTAATTCAAACGATAGAGACCTACTCGCCCGTGCAGAGTTTAGCGATGTATATTCGTCCGAAATGAGCTATGAGGAAAAACTAAAGC
>JANNEE010000337.1:0-2310 GCA_031388325.1 Deinococcales bacterium | reverse complement strand
CTGGTGGAGTGTTTTTTTAACAAGTTAAAGCAGTTTAGGCGGGTATTTTCGCGGTTTGATCAGTTGGGTCGAAATTTCATGGCGTTTGTTCAATTTGCTTGCATGTTGATATGGTTACGTTAAAATGTCAACACAGCCTAGAACGCAATCCACTTATCAATGCGAAAGTACGTCTCAGAGCCAGTATTCTAAGACTAAGCCACCAAGGTTTCAATGTTGCCAAACTCAGTCAGCACTTCAATCGAAGTATTCAAAGCATTCACAATGACTTCAATCGTTGGCAGGAATTAGGTATTCAAGGTTTAACCAGTGGTAAAACCACTGGTCGTCCAACAAAATTTACAACTGAGATAGAAACCTTGATTACACAAAAACTGAGCCAAGAACGAATCTGGAATGCACAGTTGCTATGTGAGGCTGTACAAGAAGACCTGAATGTCAAACTTACCATCGAACCGATGAGAAGAAAACTACGTGAATTAGGCTAAACATGGAAACGAGCAAGGTACAGTAGTGGTAAACCACCAAGCTCAGAAGTCTTTCAACTACATCAAAAGTCACTTGAAACGCTAAAAAAAGGGCTTTGGATAAGAAATTAACCCTCAAGTATCTTGATGAATCAGGTTTTAGCTTAATGCTCTCATTGTGCTACACATGGTTTGAACGGGGTTCAGGTAAGCAATTTAGAATCCCAACCCGTTGGAGTAGTCAGGCGCGAACAGCCCGCAGGTGCTGTCTTGTGAGCAAGAAGGAAGAATCAACTTGATTGGAACATACAGCTTGTATGGTGAAGAAGAAGTTCTCGAGTACCGTGAATTACAAGGTAATTGTCGTAAAGCACTGGTACTGGATTACTTAGAGAGGTTGTTTGTTGAATGCAAACCAGAGCAATTAACTGTGGTGGTCTTGGATAATGCTACTTTTCATAAGAGTGCTGAAATACAGGCTCAAAGAGAAGTATGGGAAGCTGGGGGGATGTTCTTACGTTTTCTACCTGCGTATTGTCCTGAGTTGAATTTGATTGAGGGTGTTTGGCGTTTGGTCAAGGGATTTTTGATGCCGAGACGTTGTTATAATTCAGTGGATGAACTGCGGGAGGCATTGTTAGTTGCTTTAGCTGCGGTGGGTGGAGTTAAAATCTAAATGATTTCGTGGAGATACTTAGTGTGGTGTGGAATTCACTAATGGCGGATTTGCCAAGGAAACTTTTAATCTCAACCGCTATTTTCTCGAGTCCGCGTTCGGCGGCAATTAGACGTTCGGCAGCAAGGTCTATTTCAAAATCGGCTTGCTTAAAACTAAGTTCTAGTGGGTCGTTGGTGACAATCCACGCATCTTTCTCGAGGGCGATTCTTGCCGCGTAATGGTACTTGTCTCGAGCTATGTCAAAAGTATAGCAGTGTTGTCTAAAAACACAAAAACCCCCAAGCCGTAACTTGGGGGTTTCTCGAGCCAAACGTTTTAATCGCCGGCTGGTGCTTGTATCTGTGCGCTGCCGCTTTGGGCTAGGCGCGTGGCACGGTCATTGCCCTCGAGAACTTTCTCGCGCAGACGGTCGTCCATGACTTGAATTTCTTTAACTTCGGCAAGCCCCGTCCCTGCTGGAATCAACTTACCAAGAATCACATTTTCTTTAAGTCCAATCAACTCGTCTACTTTGCCGCTAACACTGGCTTCGGTCAGTACATGCGTGGTGTGCTGGAAACTCGCAGCACTTAACCATGACTTGGTAGACAGCGCACTCTTGGTAATGCCCATCAGTTTTGGCTTCCATGAAGCTGGGTTCTTGCCAGCTTCCTCGAGACGGTTGTTCTCGGTTTCGACATCAAATTTCTCGAGAACTTGTCCCTCGAGGAATTCCGAATCGCCCGTATCCTCGAGAATTTCGACGTACTTGAACATTTGCTTAACAATTAACTCAATGTGCTTGTCGTGCAGCTTCACACCTTGCTGACGGTACACTTGTTGAATGCCGTCCACTAAATAACGCTGCGCTGCTTCGACACCTTTAGACTCGAGCAGGTCTTCGGGGTTGATTGCGCCGCGTGTCATGACTTGTCCAGCTTCTACTTTGTCGCCCTCGCGCACCAGTAAACGGGTGTTGCGTTCAACTTTGTATTTCTTGGCAATGTCGTTGTCGGTGACGCTGAGGATGATTTTGTCGCTGCCTTCTTCATCGGCAATGCTAACAATACCGTCAATTTCGGATAGCGTGGCTTTGACTTTTGGCTTGCGAGCTTCAAACAATTCGACGACTCGAGGCAGACCAAGGGTGATGTCCTGAGCGCCAGCCACACCACCCGTGTGGAA
>JANNEE010000067.1:0-4013 GCA_031388325.1 Deinococcales bacterium | reverse complement strand
ACGCGAACTCACCACGCTCGAGGCACTCAAACTCAAGGCGTTTACGATAATCACGAGGCTTAGAATCAAAGGCTTTTGCATTGCTCCCGAGTATACGCATAGAATTGTCAGATGCAAATTTTAATTCCCGATTCCGTGCCGTTACCCCTCGAGAATTTTCCGCTTGAAGTGGTTCGTTTTGGTTCTCGAGACGATTTAAGTGCTTTTAATACCGAGGCGCTGATTGTTTGGGGTTTTTCCAAGAAAACCCTCGAGCCATTGTTGCAAATGCCAAATCTTAAGTACCTTCAGACCCTCTCGGCAGGGGTGGATCATGTCCTAAGTCTTACCCCTCGAGAAGAAATCCTGATTTCTAACGGCAAGGGTCTGCACGATGCACCCACCGCCGAATTAGCGGTGAGTTTATTGCTGGCTGGTGTGCGCCGTTTGCATCATTTCCGCGATTCCCAAAAACGGGTTTCTTGGGATAGAGGCGCGTACCAACACGCCCTAAGCGGCACACATTTTCTGACCCTCGAGTCGGCTAAAGTCCTGATTGTTGGTTTTGGCAGCATTGGCTTAGCCATTGCTCAGCGCCTAAGCCCGTTTGGTTGCCAAATACAAGGTGTTGCCCGTTCAAGTGGTGTCAGAGATGGTTACACGGTGCATTCACTGGATAACATAGACAACCTCTTGCCAGATTTCGACGCGGTGATTCTGGTCTTACCAGACATCCCAGACACCCACGGTTTTATCTCGAGTGACCGCTTAGCAAAAATGAAAAAAGGCGCATGGCTGGTTAATGTCGGACGTGGCAGTGCGATTAGCGAACCAGATTTAATCGTTGCCCTCGAGTCTGGGCATTTAAGTGGAGCAGCCCTCGATGTTACCCAGACCGAACCTCTGCCCGAAGATTCACCGTTGTGGAAACTCGAGAATCTAATTTTAACGCCGCACATTGCCGGCGGAGGACCTAATTTTTATCGCAAAGCCGAAAACCTACTGCGCCGCAATGCACAGAATTTTGTGTCTGGCGTACCGCTCGAG
Organism: Deinococcales bacterium; assembly: GCA_031388325.1. Classification (GTDB taxonomy): domain Bacteria; phylum Deinococcota; class Deinococci; order Deinococcales; family JAAFIG01; genus JAAFIG01. Next base: position 2,987 of record JANNEE010000067.1, on the reverse strand, counting down.
AATCTGGTGGATAGGAAAAAAGGGTATTGAAGCAAGTACACAACCTTCTGTCCTAAGCCTTACGGCTTAGCTTGCACAATTGTGTTTGGCTTAGTACACTTGGCGTACTCAAATCTGCCTAGTCAAATGGCGCAGAAAATCCAAAAGGAGCGTGAATGCACATGGTCAACAATTTATTCGTCCAACCCAGCGCACTCAAGGCTCGAGGTTTTCGTCTGTCCACCGATTTTGTTTTTGCCGAACCCATCTAAGTGTTTACTTTTGATGACCTCGGCTTCCACGCCGAGGTTTTTGTTATTCCCTAGTTTGAAAGGAGCTTATCATGACCAATAGAGAATTCACCGCCCAGGGTTGCAATGCAGCCAAACACCGTCCCTTTGTTCTCCACCGCGCTGCGCTCCGCGTCTCTGAGCCAATCCGACACCATGACAAAGACTTTAAGAACAACTATTGCCCCTAAACCCGAAACCCGAGTTACCCTCGAGCCTTGTCGTTGCGAAGGCAGCAAAAATGCTTGGAGTTTAACCAAAACCAAGCCAGAGAAAAAAATTAGCGCATTGCTTTGATGCGCCAATTTCTTTTTGTTGGACTTTAATGCCCAAGGGTGGCTTTGCGAATACTCCGCAGGTCAGAAGCAGATTTTGCCCAACTGGTCAGGAGTTCCGAAACGCCCCAGCCAATCAGTGGCAGCAGCAATCCCCCAAAAAACGAAACAATGATTAACGCCCATTGACTTAAATTAGGCGAAAACTCAGCTTCGATTAAAAGCGAAGCTGGTAAGACCGAGCCGACAAATAAATAAATCACCGAGAGGATTCTGAGCCAACGGGCAATGCTTTCAATGCCAGCCGTGTTATCTCCTAAGTGCATGGCTTGCCCTTTGCCACTCTTTTGCGGTTTGGAGTCTAGCGCAGTGCTGGCATCCATAATCTCGCCGCCCCATTCTCCACTGGCACTCGAGGGAACCATCACGGCTGTGGGGCTATTATCGGGTTTTAGGTTAATCGGGGCGGCATTGGGGTTGCCCCAATCATCACCACTATTTGAACGATTCCCAGAATTTTTGGCAAGGTCGGCAAATGGGTCTATTGGCGGCTTGGCTGTGGCTGGCGCTGGGTTTGGAAAAACTGGGCTGGGTGGCGGAATCATGGCGGAGGCATTCAAAAACCCGGGGGTACTGCCCGATTTGGCTGGGTTTAATTCAGAATCTAAATCTGCCCATGAGTCTTTTTCTGGTTTTTGGGTAATCGCATCAGGTCCAACTTCAAAGGTTTGCTTTTCGGGCATCCAAGTGTTTGGCGGCGGGGCGGGTGTGGTATCCCAAGCGCTGGCTGGGGGCGGGGTACTATCCCAAGTTGAGGCGGGGGGTGTATCCCAAGCGCTGGCTGGGTTGCTGACTGGAGCAGCTTGCCAAGGGGCGGCAACTGGAATTGGTTCTGGACTCAGGGCTTTAGGGGCTGGGAAGTCTGTGCCTGTGGCACTGGCTTTGGCTCGAGCAATCGCCCCTTTGACATTCTCAAAAAAGAACTTTAATTCGGCTAAATCAAAGCCCTTGATGCTGCCTTCAATCAGGCTCTCCGTTGGGGATTTAACGGTTAGCTCACCTGTTTTGGCGGTTTTAACATTGACGATTTCCCGAAGTCGTCCACGTTGTAAACGCGAATCTTCGTAATACATCAGTTCACGGGCGGTGATAATCAGGGCTTTACCACCCTGACCATCAAGCCGTGTTTCGATGTCCTCGAGTTGAATTCCGGCTTCACGTAAGACTTGATCAATCATGATGGACTCCCCATACGATTTCTAGGTTCGCTAACATATTCACAGTATAGCCCCAAAACATGGGTTACAATCCAGTGTGACACTTTTACTGGCTCATCGGGGTGCAAATCGGGTGCATTTGGAGAACACCATGCCCGCGTTTATTGCAGCATTAGAAGCTGGACTGCATGGCATAGAACTGGATGTGCAACGTACTAAAGATGGCGTTTTGGTTGTGCATCACGACTTTCATTTACCAGATGGTCGTTTGATTGCCGCCCTTGACTTTAATCAGTTGCGCCTACCAGAGCCGTACACCATTCCAAAACTCGAGGAAGTGCTGATGTGGGCAAAACAAACTGCTGCATATCTCAACATCGAAATTAAACTCGAGACTTTTGCCACTGACGGGCGTGAAAAAGAAGTGGCTGCACTGGTCGAACGAAGTGGGATTGGCAATCAAATCATCATCTCGAGTTTTAACCCTGTTTCTTTATGGCGAATTAAACGCCTTGCTCCAGCCCTCGAGACCGCCCTGCTTTTTTACAACACCAAAAAGAATTGGTTATTTGACCACGGGTACTTAGCCCCCTTTTTGGGAGTCGGTGCCATTCATCCACACCACAGTCAAGTCAGCTTGGACATGGTTTTAATGGCGCACCGCATGGGTTGGAAAGTCAATGTCTGGACGGTCAACGACCCCGAAATCGCTCAAAAATTACTGGTGATGGGCGTAGATGGAATCATCGGCGATGAACCTGCGGTCTTACTCGAGAGCCGAGCCTTACATGACACGCGGTAGACACAAAATTTATTTGGGTATGGCGGCGGGTGTCGGTAAAACCATGCGAGCCTTAAATGAAATCCGCGATTTACGCAACGATGGACTGGACGCAATTATTGGTTTCCTCGAGACCCATAAGCGCAAAGACACCGTAGCCGCCGCCCAAGACCTACCGTTTTTTCCTCGGCTCGAAATTCTGTACAAAGGCACAACCCAGACCGAACTCGATGTGGCGGGTATTCTCGAGCGCCGCCCCGAATGGGTGATGGTGGACGAATTGGCACACAGCAACGTACCCAATTCTAAGCACCCAAAACGCTACTTGGATGTCATAGAGATTTTAGAAGCTGGAATTAACGTCATCAGCACCCTCAATATCCAGCATCTCGAAAGCCTAAATGATGAAGTGGCGCGGCTGACCAGTGTGCGGGTACGTGAGCGC
>JANNEE010000767.1:0-1782 GCA_031388325.1 Deinococcales bacterium | reverse complement strand
CCTCGAGACGCTAGAAATAGACCTTGAAGATGGTTGCTTCCTGCCCCTCTCGAGCCTAGGACAAGCCCGCCGCCAAGCTGTAGACACGCTCCTCGAGTTACGCCGTGAAGTCCCGCAGCGAACCATTAACAAAAATGTTTTATCCCAAACCGTAGGGGCGACGGAGCTTCAAGCGACGGGGGTCTCGACCAACCCATTTTTATCTGTGCTGGTCAGAAAACCCGACCAACTCGAGGCAGCCATCGAAACCCGCCCAAACGAAATTGTCCTAGATTACCTCGAGTTATACGGTTTACGCCCAAGTGTTGAACGCATCCTCGAGTCTGGAATTCGGGCTGTGGTTGCCAGCCCAAGGGTACTTAAACCCGCCGAGGAACGGATACACACTTTTTTACTGTCGCTGCCTGTGGATGGCATTCTGGTGCGTCCGCTTGGCTTACTGCATACCTTGCTCAAAACAGAAAATCGTCCCGAGTTACTAGGCGATTTTAGTTTGAATGCCGCTAATGCCATCAGCACAACGCACCTGCTCAGTATGGGTTTAACCCGCCTAGCCCCAACCCATGACCTCAATGCCGCCCAAATTCTCGAGCTTGCCAGAAACGTGGATGCTTCTAAACTCGAGGTGATTCTGCATCATCACTTGCCTGTATTTCACACCGAACACTGTGTTTTTTGTCGCTTTATGAGTGTCGGCACCGACCATACCAATTGCGGTCATCCGTGCGAAACACACAGCCTTGCCCTACGAGACCACAATGGTTTTGAGCATCCAGTCTTGGCGGATGTGGGTTGTCGCAACACCGTTTTTGAAGCTCGGGCGCAATCTGGTGGGCGTTTTCTCGAGACTTGGCGAGCGGCTGGCATTGGGCATTACCGCTTGGAATTTGTGCAAGAAAGCCCCGAGGCGATACTAGCCACAGTTCGGGCATACCGCAAAGCCTTAGCGGGGAAAATAGATGCGAAAACCCTGCAACGTGAACTCGAGAAGCACGCACCGCAAGGCACAACCCAAGGGAGTTTTATTATTCCACCAGATGGTTTGTTGCCAATGTCGCAGATGTGAAAACCATAACTCGAGAAAACCACATCTGGACATTTGTAATGCCAATCGAATCTAACCCATTCAGTTTTGACACCAGCGCCTGAAACAAGTCTGACATAAATCCGATATAAACTCCGTAATGTAGATTTTTACTACAAGGAGAAAAGTGAACACCAAACACACAGCCGACCCTGTGCAGCCTTTTTGTGCTGTACAAAAGCCATATCACAAGCCAATACTTAAGCAACACACTTGGATTCAAATTACAGGTGGAATTAGCCTACCCATCGGCAACTCAGTATTGAGTCCAACTGATTTTATGGAGGAACAACAATGAAACTTTCTCGAGTTCTAAGCATGGCGCTGATTGGGGCTGTTGCCCTCGCTGCTTGCACCCAACAGGTTGCACCAAAACCAATCCAGCCCAATAAAGTTACCGCATTAGGTAAATTAGAACTAACTTTTGACCTTGGCGCAACTGGACAAAATGTCAATGTACGCCCACAAGGTGTGTTATTGGATAGCGCCATTACATTAAGCCCAATTCCTATCAAAGGAGCATACAACGATGGCACATTTCGCTATGTTTTTGCGACCTACGAATTCACCAATACCAGTGGAGCAGATTTTAATAATTTAACACTGTACGCCTACAATCAAGCTACCAATAACACGGCTGGGACTGCGATTAAGAACTTAATGAATTTTGCTGGTGGGAATTCTTCCTCGAGCGCTCA